>NZ_JAALEF010000336.1:0-3415 GCF_014145245.1 Dietzia sp. B44
CGTGGCCCGCCACCTCGGGGCCGCCGCGCCCACCACACCGCGGATCCCCGCACCGTCCGGCGGGATCGCCCCGGGTCGTCCGCCCCGCAACCACGGCGAGGAGGCACTCGTGATGATCATGGGTGCGGCCGGCGGGACCGGGGTGGGGCGCATGCTCCTGTCCCCACTCGCCGAGATCCCCGGGCTGGCGGCGGTGGTGATCCCCCTGGCGTTGCTCTGCGGCGTCGCGCTCGGGTGGACCACGGTCACGGTCAGGCGGACCCAGACGCTGCGGTCCCACACGTCCGCCGTCGTGACCGAACGTCTGGGCGCCCTGCGCTCGGAGGTCGAACAGTCCCTCGGCGCCAGGATCCTGGCCGCGGAGGCCACCATCACCGACGGCTTCGCCCATGACCCGGGCCCCCGGGTCGGCGACCTCGAACGCCGTATCCGCCGGTCACGGCTCACGGGGAGGGCACCCGCGCCCACCCCGACCACCGCTTCCGCGGCTACTGTTGCGGGGCCCGCAGGCACTCCCCCGCCCGCCCTCGCCACCCCAGGGAGCCCCTCGACATGACCGACCCCTTCCCCGGTTCCGAACCGTCCGACTTCAGTGCCAGGCCCGACGTGTGCGGCCTCGACGGCGCCCCGCTCGCCGAGGCCTCGTCCCTGGGTCTGCACGTCCCGGTCGGTGACGGCGTCCTCGATCTCGGCTCACCCGAGGCGGATCTCGACGGCGACGGCTTCATGGAGGCCGTCACCCGGGGGGACGGCCGGGGGCTCACCGTCTACACGGACGTCGACGGCGACGGGACGGTCGACCACGTCTCGACGGTCCGGTTCGACGGCAGCTACGACTCCTGGCGACTGGCCAATCCCGCGGAGGGGGTCCCGTTCGGGGGCTTCACCAACGAGGCCCGTGCCGGGTCCCCCGAATCGTCACCGACCCCGGCCCGGTGGGAACGCATCGACCACGGCCACATCTGAAAAGTTGAGGCATTGCTCACGTCGGGGCCACGATCGGGGCCCGGAAGGCGGCGGGACCATCGGGTTGACGATAGTGTGTGATCGATACCATGCACCGTGTACGAGGAGCTGTGATGACCACCACCACCATTCCCGGCCTCGAGGGTCAGGCGCCAACCGATCACGCGGAGATGCTCGCGTGGATCGCCGAGGTCGCCGAACTGACCCAGCCGGACCGGGTCGTCTTCGCCGACGGCTCCGACGAGGAGTGGGACCGCCTCACGACGGAACTGGTGGAGCACGGCACCTTCGTGAAACTCGACGAGTCCAAGAAGCCCAACTCGTTCCTCGCCCAGTCCGACCCCAAGGACGTCGCGCGGGTCGAGTCGCGGACGTTCATCTGCTCGGAGACCGCGGAGGGCGCCGGCCCCACCAACAACTGGCGGGACCCGGCCGAGATGCGCGGCCACATGACCGAGCTGTTCCGCGGCAGCATGCGTGGTCGCACGATGTACGTCGTGCCCTACTGCATGGGCCCCCTGGAGGCCGAGGACCCCAAGCTCGGCATCGAGCTCTCCGACTCCGCCTACGTCGTGGTGTCCATGAAGATCATGACCCGCATGGGCACCGCCGCGCTGGAGAAGATCGGCTCCGACGGCGCGTACGTCAAGGGCCTGCACACCGTGGGCGCCCCGCTCGAGCCCGGCCAGGAGGACGTCTCGTGGCCGTGTAACGAGGAGAAGTACATCACCCATTTCCCGGAGAGCCGGGAGATCTGGTCCTTCGGATCCGGGTACGGCGGCAACGCGCTGCTGGGCAAGAAGTGCTTCGCGCTGCGGATCGCCTCCGCCATGGCCCGCGACGAGGGCTGGATGGCCGAGCACATGCTCATCCTCAAGCTCATCTCCCCGGAGGACAAGGTCTACTTCATCGCCGCGGCCTTCCCGTCCGCGTGCGGCAAGACCAACCTCGCGATGCTGCAGCCGACCATCGAGGGCTGGCGCGCGGAGGTCGTGGGAGACGACATCGCCTGGATGCGCTTCGGCGAGGACGGCCGGCTCTACGCCGTCAACCCGGAGTACGGCTTCTTCGGCGTCGCGCCCGGCACCAACTACTCGTCCAACCCCAACGCCATGAAGACGCTGGAGGCGGGCAACTCCATCTACACCAACGTCGCCCTCACGGACGACGGCGACGTGTGGTGGGAGGACCTGGAGGGGACCCCGGACCACCTGATCGACTGGCTGGGCAACGACTGGACGCCCGTGGGCGACGGCGGGGCCGGCAACGCCGCCCACCCCAACTCCCGCTACTGCGTGCCGATCGACCAGTGCCCGGTCACGGCCGCGGAGTTCAACTCCCCCGAGGGCGTTCCGATCTCGGCCATCCTGTTCGGCGGTCGCCGCGCGGACACCGTGCCGCTAGTGAGCGAGGCCCACTCGTGGAACCACGGCGTCTACATCGGTGCCACCCTCTCCTCCGGCCAGACCGCGGCCGCGGAGGGCCAGGTCGGCGCGGTCCGCCGCGACCCGATGGCCATGCTGCCCTTCATCGGCTACAACGTCGGTGACTACTTCCAGCACTGGGTGGACATGGGCGCCCGCGGTGGCGACAAGATGCCCAAGGTCTTCCTGGTCAACTGGTTCCGCAAGGGCGCGGACGGTCGCTTCCTCTGGCCCGGGTTCGGCGAGAACAGCCGGGTCCTCAAGTGGGTCGTGGACCGCATCGAGGGCCGGGTCGAGGCGGACGAGACCGTCGCGGGCTTCACCGCCCGAGCCTCGGACATCGACCTCACCGGCCTCGACACCCCCCTCAAGGACGTCGAGGAGGCACTGGCCATCGACCCCGAGGAGTGGCGCCGCGAGCTCCCGCTCATCACCGAGTGGCTGGAGTTCTGCGGACCCAAGGTCCCGGCCGAGGTGCACGAGCAGTTCGCCGCCCTCAAGGAGCGCCTGGGCTGAGACCTGCGGGACGAGAACGGAAGTCCCGGAGACGGATCCGCGAACGGGCCGCACCCACACCGGGTGCGGCCCGTTCGCGTTCCGTGTGACCGAACCCTCTTTCCAAGATCCCCATTCGGTGGGACAGTGGTTGCGTCATCAATACACTGGGCGCATGTGTGGAGGAGTGGCATGAGGGTCGCCGCTGCCGGACTCATCGCCCTCCCGGTTCTCGTGGGAGGGCTCGGGCTCGCGGCGGCGGTCGTCGTCCTCGGCTCCCCGGAGGCCACCGCACCTAGCGCGGACGAGGTGGCCGAGGAGGTCGCCGCTCCGGGGTCGGGGGGACCGGTCACCCGCGACGGCACCGACATCGAGGGGTCGAGACCGCACCTGACGGTGCGCTCGGGGATGCCTTCGCTCATGCTCGCCGGGACGATCCCGGGGTTCCTCGCCCTCCTCCCGGCCTCGGCGGGCCCCCTGCCCACCCTGACCCCCTTCGGGGACGCCACCGCAGGGGCCGGCGGGCCCGC
>NZ_JAALEF010000337.1:0-2624 GCF_014145245.1 Dietzia sp. B44
CTCGACAGGGTCCACCGGGACGCAGTCGTTGGCGGGCCTGGGGACGCTCCCGCCACTCGGCACCGGTTCACAGAACACACTGGCCACCCCGCCCATCGGGATGGAGGCGGAGCCGGTCACCGTCTCCGAGGTCCGCCACAAGGAGATCGGCGACCCACGCGTGGCCGGCGGCGACCCCCGCTTCGAGCGGTGGTGGATCGCGTCCGAGTCCATGAACCGGGTGCTGCCGGTGGAGATCTGGCGGCCCGCGTCCGACGCCCCGGCCCCGATGCTCTACCTCCTCGACGGCGTCGACTCGCCGTCGCCCAGCGGGTGGCTCCTGCCGGGGGGCGTCCAGGACGCCTTCGCCGGCGAGCACGTCACCCTGGTCATGCCGGCGCGCGCCGACGGCTCCCTGCACGCGGACTGGCAGAACGACGACCCGGTCCTGAGCCGCAACGCCTGGCAGACCTTCCTCACCGAGGAGCTGCCCCCGCTGCTCGAGTCGGGCGAACTGCCCTTCACCGGCAAGCGGGGTGTCGCCGGGTTGTCGATGGGGGCCGCCAGCGCGGTCACCCTGGCCGAGCGCCGCCCCGACCTGTTCTCCGCCGTCGGCGCGATCGCCGGCTGCTACACCGCGCGCGACGATCTCGGATTCGTCCTGGCCAAGATCGTCACCGAGACCCGCGGCGGGAACATCGCGAACCTGTGGGGTCCGCGGACCGACCCGGCCTACGCGGAGAACGACGGGCTGCTCCACGCCGAGAAGCTCCGCGGCAAGACCCTGTACCTCGCCACCGCGACCGGTATGCCCGACGCCACCGAATGGGACCGCAACGGCCGTGACCTGCTCCGGTTCTCCCAGGGCACCGGTCTGGAGATCGCCACCCACGCGTGCACCGTCACCATGGACCGGCGCCTCGACGAATTGGGCATCCCCGCCCGGGTCGACTACCTGCCCACAGGCCTGCACAACTGGGACAACTTCGGCCGTTTCATCGCGCGGATGCGCGATACGCTGATGTCGGCGCTGCGCTGACACCACTCCCGGCGCCTCTCTGATCGCGAGGAGACGCCATGTCCACCACGCCCACGGCCTCCGGATACCTCGACGACTCGGGAGCCGTCGTGTTCCCCCGCCGCCTGCCCATGTCCCGCGAGCAGGCGTGGGCCGCCGTCACCGACCCGGCCCGCACCGCCCGGTGGATCGGCCCGTGGTCGGGTGACCCGGCGTCCGGCACCGTCCAGCTCACCATGACCGCCGAGGAGGGCGATCCCGTCGACGGTGTCGAGGTGGTGACCTGTGACGCGCCGGGGCTCCTGGTCGTGCGGACCGGTCCGGGCGGGTGGCTCCTCACCGTGAGGATCGAGGGCGACGACGACGAGGCCGTCATCTCCCTGGAACAGGACATCGCGGACGCCGAGTCCGCCTCCTCGATCGGTCCCGGGTGGGAGTACTACCTGGACCGGTTGGTCGAGGCCGAGGCGGGACGGGATCCGGACGCGCTGGAGTTCGAACCCGACTACTACCCCGGCCTCGCCGAGTACTACCGGTCCCTGCTGGGCGGCTGAGCGGTCCGGAGCGGCCCGCTCCGCTCCCTCCACGTCATCACCATCCCCATCCCCATCCCAGACCCCATCGATGACACCGCACGTCCCGCCGCGCCGCCGCCCCGGCGCCCCGGCGCGTCATTCGCATCGGTCGTGGTCGAACCACCATGTCGTACCCCGTTGCTAGTGTCCCCCTATCGAACACACGAGCGATCGCCTCGCTATCGCAGAAGGGGGAACCGGATGTCGGCAGAACACGGTTCGGGGATCGCGGCGGCCGGCCTGGCCGCCCTCGACGCCCTCCGCACGGAGAACCGCGCCGCTGCCGCCCGCCTGCAGGCCTGCCACGATCTCCTGGCACTGTGCGAGGAGCAGCAGTTCGCCCGAGACGTCGAGGCCGGCTACTACGACCCCGACGGGCCGGAGCGCCCGCGCGACCACGCGGTGCTCGACCCGTTCGACGTCGCCTGTGCGGAACTGGTCGCCACCTACGGTGTTCATCACCACCGCGCGTCAGCGATGCTCACGCTGGCCCGGGATCTCGTCATCAGCTTCCCGGGGATCGTCGAGGCGATGGGGTCCGGCCTCCTGGACGAGCGCACGGCGGGGATGCTCGTCCGGCAGATGCGGACGGTCGACTCCTCCGCCCTGGACGCTGTGCACCGACTGGTCGTGGACTGGCTGCTGGACTCCATCGACTCCGGCGAGCGGCCCGGCCGCAACGCGATCCTGGCCAAGACCGACAGCATCATCGCGGACTTCGACCCGGAAGGGGTCCTGGCCCGGCGTGCTGCCGCGGCGTGTGAGCGTCGGGTCAGTGTCCGGCGCGGGGTGGACGGCATGGCCGAGCTCCGTGCGCACCTCACCTCGACCGAGGCGTCCGCGATCCACGAGGCGCTCGGGCACACCGCCGGGGAGCGGTTCGATCGCGAGAAGCGGGCCCGGATCGAGGCCGTCCGCAACGGCACCGGGCCGGCGTACGACCCGCATCCCCGTACCCGCCAGCAGCACCGGGCGGATGCCCTCGTCGATGCGATCCTCGGTACCGGCGATCAGGGCGACGGAGACGGCTCCGGTGGCCGGCACGCGGGCAG
>NZ_JAALEF010000338.1:0-1843 GCF_014145245.1 Dietzia sp. B44
CCCCCTGCCGACGCCGCGGCTGGCGCCGGTGACCAGGGCGACGCGCGCGGTCACGAGTCGACCCCGGCGGTCGCGGCTGCCGTCTCGTCTCCGCGGACGGTGTGGACCTCGGGAAAGGTCACGGTCGCGCTGTCGAGGGAGCGCGTGATCGACCACCCCGGGGAGAACAGGCACTCGGCCATCACCCAGCGGCCGCTCTCCACCACGTAGACATCGGAGTACTCGCCGGTGGAGAGGGTCTCGGTGCCGTTCTCCCGGTCCACCTGACGGAACTGCAACGTCCAGGTGCCGGTGGCGCGCCGCGGCGCGCCACCGTCCGCCGGGTCCTCGACAGCGATGGAGGGCATGAGGCCGTGGTGCATGTCGAGGATGCGGGGTCCGCCGTCGGAGGCGGTGGCCAGGGCGATCTGACGGAAGATCCCGACCATCGTGTCCGGGTCGGTGCGGCCGAGCGGGCCGAAGTCCAGGAGGCCGCCCTCGGCGACGAAGCACGCCCGGAACCCCTCCGGATCCTTGGCGTCGCAGGCCCGCCAGTACCGGTACTTGAGCTGCTCTATCGCCTGGCGGGCGCGGGATTCCTGCTCGAACTGCATGCGGGCCACGTTAGCCTAGTGGGCATGAGTCGAACACTGGTCGATCTGTCCGATCGCTGGGACCTCCAGGACCTGGTGACCAGGTACGCGACCTGTATCGACGCCCGTGACTTCGACGGACTGGACAGGGTGTTCACCCCGGACGCCCGGGTGAGTTACGAGGCCTCGGGCGGCCCCGCGGACGACTATCCGGCGGTGCGCACCTGGCTGGCGGAGATGCTGCCGATCTTCGCCTCCACCCAGCACCTCATGGGCAATCTCGCGGTGACCCTGGACGGCGACACCGCGACCGGACGCTGCATGTGCTTCAACCCGATGGCCCTGCGGCCGGTGGAGGAGAAGGACCAGCAGGTGTTCTTCTACGGGCTCTGGTACGTGCTCGGGTTCGTCCGGACCGCAGAGGGCTGGCGGATCGACAGCCTCGCGCAGGAGCAGGCCTTCCACCACAACCTGCCCTGACGGACGACGGAGGGGCCCGCCACCCGGCGGTCCCCTCCGTGGTCCGGCGTCAGACGGTGCCGCAGGAGTCCGGGGCCGGCAGGCCGTGCACCCGGTCCATGAGGTAGCGCGCGTTGGTGGCGCGCTCGGCAAGCATCGGCAGGGCGTGGTCGATCACCAGCCCCGGCGCCAGAGCCGGTAGCTCCGCGGTACGCAGCTCCACCGTGGCGCCCCGGGCACACCAGTCCCGCACCAGGTCGACCGCGGTGTCGTGGGGGACCACGTCGTCGTTGCGCCCGATCAGGACCATCGCGGGGACCGTGGGGGCAACGCGGCCGAGGTTGTAGCCCTCCAGGACCCGCAGGATCTCGGGCTCGGACCGGGCGGCGTCGGCCAGCGAGTTGCCGTGCGCGGTGAACTCGGTGGTCCGGCGCAGACCGTAGGCGAACGCGGTCTCGGCGACGCACTGCGTCGAGGTCACCTCGAGCATGCGCCTGCCCTCGTCGTTGAGCTGCCGGTCGAACGCCGGACGCAGCTCGGGGTGCACCTGCAGGATCCCGTTGATGGCGTACCCGACGGCCCCGGTGAGGACGCCGCCGTCGACGCGGTCGAGGGTGCCGAGCATGTCCGACGGCGGGGCGCCCGCGGCGATCCCCACCAGGTTGAGGTCAGGTGCGTACTGGGGCTGCATCTCGGCGGCGGCCGCGGCCGCGCCTCCGCCCTGGGAGTACCCGCTCACGACCGTGGGGGAGTCGGGGGCGAGGTCGGTCCCGGACAAGCGCACCGCGGCCCGGGCGGCATCCAGGGCCGAG
>NZ_JAALEF010000339.1:0-4767 GCF_014145245.1 Dietzia sp. B44
CGGCCCGGGGCAGCCGGCCGCGCCAGACCTCCAGCGGATCCACCTCCGCGCCCACCTTCCCCCGGGCGCCCCACAGCACGAGCGCGGGCAGGTCCGGCCGGCGGTGCAGATCCGCCTCGTCGTGGGCGAGGTCCACGGTGGCAGCCGCCTGATAGTCGCCGCAGATCGCGTGGATGACGCCGGGTCGAGCGATGGCCTGCTCGTACTCGGCCAGGGCCACCGGATGGAACGCCTCCAGCGGGGAGTAGAGGCCGGCGAGGGCCGAATGGAGGAATCGCACCGGGTCGTCGGCGATCATCGGCTCCGCGATCTCGGGCCGGGCCAGGAAGCCCCAGTGGTAGTAGGCGCGGATCATCTCCGGTGACATCTGCCGCCACACCTCGGTGGTGGGCAGGATGTCGAGCAGCGCCACGCCCCGCACCAACCCGGGCCGATCGAGCACCAGCCGATGCGCGGTCCGGGCACCCCGGTCGTGTCCGATGACGACAGCGGTGTCGTCGTCGGTCCCGTCGCGTTCCCCGTCGCCTGCCGGACCGGACCCACCTCCCCCGAGCTCGCCGATCAGTGCGGTGACGTCGGCGGCCATGGCGCGGAAGGAGAAGTCGTCGTCGAGGCACTCCGAGGCGCCGTATCCGCGCAGGTCGGGAACGGCGACGGTGTGCCGGGTGGCCAGCCCGGCGGCAATCCGGTGCCACATCGCCCCGGTCTGCGGGTACCCGTGCAGCAGCACGACCAGCGGTCCCGATCCGCCGACGCGCACCCTGATCCGGGCGCCGGGCGTCTCGATCACGCGGGAGCGGAAACCGGGGAAGAGATCGGGTCCGTCGGTCACCGGGTCTCCTTGGCCTGAAAGGGGGTCGCCAGGGCGACGCTAACAGGCACAATCGGTCCATGCACCGATCCCGGCGAGCCACATTCGTAGAGTTGACGCAGGGCAGGTCCTTCCCGCCGATGTCCGGCCGCGCGGCCCCGGACCTGGCGGCGGCCGGGTTCGGCGAGTCGGAGTGGGCGTGCAGCGGCGAGGCCGTCTCCTACGACACGGTGGCGACACCGGGCGACGGGCGCGTCGAGCTCACCGAGGCCGATTCCGCGCCGTTCGCGACCCGCGTACTGGTGCGGCAGCCGGAGCCGGGGTCGTTCAGCGGCGTGGTGCTGGTGGAGTGGCTCAACGTCAGTGGTGGACAGGACGCCGCGCCGGACTACACCTACCTCGCCGACGAGATCCTCCGGGCGGGTCACGCCTGGGTCGGGGTGTCGGCCCAGTTCATCGCGGTCGAGGGCGGGGACGCCGCGGTGGGCCTCGGCGGCCAGACCAAGGGACTCCGAGCCCAGCGGCCCGAACGCTACGGGGACCTGCACCACCCCGGCGACGCGTACGCCTACGACATCGTCACGCAGGTGGGGCGCTACGTGCGCGAGCCGGACGGGGAAGGGCCGCTCGCAGGTCTACGCGCGCGGTCGGTCATCGCGGTGGGCGAGTCGCAGTCGGCGTTCGCGCTGACCTCCTACGTCAACGGCGTCCACCCGCGGGTCGGGGTGTTCGACGCGTTCCTCCTCCACAGCCGTGGAGCCGGGTACCTGCCCTTCGACGACCGCGGCCGCGGAAGCGACATCGTCGCCGCCCTCGGTCGCGGCCCGGCGACGCTCCGCGAGGACGTGGGCGCGCCGGTGATGGTGGTGCAGGCGGAGGGTGACCTGATCGGTCGTATCGCCTCCCTGCCCGCCCGCCAGCCCGATTCGGAGTCCGTGGTGACCTGGGAGATCGCCGGCCAGGCCCACGCGGACCTCTACCAGCTGGGTGAGTTCGCACAGTTCGTCGACTGCCACGGCCCGGTCAACAGCGGCCAGCAGGTGTTCGTCCTCCGCGCCGCCCTGAGGCACCTGGTGTCCTGGGTCGCCGGCGGTGCGCGCCCGCCGGCCGCGCCGCCGGTGGAGATCGACGACGACGAGGTCGTCACCGACGAGCTGGGCAATGGCCGGGGTGGCGTGAGGACCCCCGTCGTGGAGGCCCCGGTCGAACAGCTCACCGGAGTGCCCCATCCCGAGGCCCAGCCCCTGTGCATGCTCCTCGGGCGGACCGTCGAGCTCTCCGAGCAGGCGCTGCGGGAGCGGTGGCCCGGTGGTGGGCAGTCAGGGGCAGCTCAGTCAAGGGGAGCGCAGTCGGGGCGTGAGCAGTACCTGGCGGCCTATCGCGCGGCCACGGACCGGCTCATCGCCGAGGGATTCCTCCTGCCCGAGGACCGTGAGGAGATCCTGGCCGACGCCCGCCCGGAGCGCCTCACCTGGTGAGTCGGGCGCGGGTGCCGCGGCGGGGTGCGCGGCCGAACGTGCGGTCGGGTGATCGCGTGAGCAGGATGACCGCCACGAACATCGCCTGGGCGCCCACATAGGTGGCCATCACCACGAGGTCGCGGTTCGCCCAGTCGACGAGATCGGGCCGGAACGCGCCCAGCGCGATCAGGCCGTCGGACAAGACGAACAGGGCACCGCCGAGCGCGCCGACCCAACCGTGGCTCGACGCGAGCCACGCCACGGCGAGAAGCAACATCCCGTAGACCACCACGGCCGGGGCGAGCATCCCGGCCTCCGGAACCGTCACTGCCAGCAGCGCGACCGCCACCACCACGAGCAGCAGTGTCCACGCGAACGGCGACCGGCCCCGGTCCACGCGGGTGAAGGCGACGATCCACAGCACCTGGGCCACGGCGAACCCGCCGATCATCGCCAGGAACCGCGCGTCCTCCGGCATCACCTTGGGTAGCGAGTCCCCGACCCAGCTGGCGGCCAACGCGGCCAGCGCCCAGGGCCAGGCGGGTCCGCGGTCATCGGGCGGTGACACGAGCAGCACCACCGCCAGCGCGGGCATGAGCAGCACCTGCGACCACGCTGCCACCGCGTCGGCGCCGGTCAGAAGCGCGATCAGGTGGACGAGCGTCACCACGGCGACGGGGCCCCAGCTCAGTGCGCGCATGCCCACGACGCTATCGCCGGTCACCGCCGCGCGCCGGGGGATGCGCCACCTCGTCGTCGTCGGGTGACGGCGTGCCCCGTCAACGCGACCATCACCGCGGCGCAGCACAGCACGCCCACGCCGAACGCCATGGTGATGCCCTCGTCGGTGGAGTAGGTCGACTCGGACGGGTGGGCGGCGAGCACCGCGGCGGACAGCGCGGCACCCACCGCGCCGCCGACCGTGCGCAGGACCTGGTTGAAGCTCACGGCGCTGCCGAGTTGGTCCACGGCCACACTCCGGGCGATCAGCGCGGGCATGGCGGCGTACCCGGATCCGATCCCCGCGCCGAACAGGAACATCCCGACGGCGAGCGTGAGGAAGTCGCCGTGCGCCCACCACAGCAGCAGCGACGCCACGGTCATCACCGCCGCACCGACCGGTAGGAAGACCGCCATGTCGACTCGGCGGGAGACCGCCCTGACCGCGCGATTGGCCAGGAAGCTGCCGACGGACAGCGGCGCCATCATGAAGCCCGCCCACATGAGCGGGACGGCGAGGCCGAAGCCGGTGTCGGTGGGGGCCTGGGCCACCAGGCTCGCGATCGACAGGCCGATGTACAGGGCGGTGCCCAGCCCGATCGCGGTCGCGTTGGCCAGCAGCACCTCGGGCCGGCGCACCACCCGCAGGTTGATCAGCGGGTGCCGGGTGCGCACGCTGTGCACGCCCCACGCGGTCAGGGCGGTCACGGCCACCGCGAGGGTCCCCAGGGCGCGCGGAGAGGTCCAGCCCCAGCCCTGGGCCTCGGAGATCCACAGCAGCAGGGTGGCCAGGCCGACGCCCAGCAGAACGGCTCCGGGCAGGTCGAGGGGTGTCCGCGGGGCGAGTGGGTCGGGACCGGCGGGGACGAAACGCCACACCCCGGCCGCCGCGGTGGCCACGAACAGCGCGGCGAAGGCGAACGCGGACCGGTGGCCGAACCCCGCGGCCAGCAGGCCGGTGAGCGGGTACCCCAGCCCCATTCCCACCGAGACCGTGACCGACAGGGTGGAGATGGCCGGCTGGGACTCGGAGTAGCTCAGGTGTCGGCGGGCCAGGGCGATGGTGACCGGGACGGTGCCGTAGAGCAGACCCTGCAGTGCCCGGCCGATCAGGAAGATCGTGAAGTCCGTGGCCACGGTGGCGATGACCGATCCCGTGAAGATCACCGCCAGCGACGCCAGGAGCAGCCGCCTGGTGTGGGGGCCGTCCGCCAGGCGACCCATGATCGGGGTGGCCACCGCGCCCACCAGCAGGTTCACGGTGAGCATCCACTGCGCGGCGCTGACGGTGATGCCGAACTCGCCTGCCACCGACGGGACGAGCAGCATGCCCAGCGAGCTGACGATCGCGCTGGTGAGCCCCGCGTAGACCAGGGCCTGGAGGAACCAGCGGGGTGCGGGAGCGCGGTCGGTCGAGGTCACCTCGTGCCCTCGGCGTCCAGCCTGCCGAGCAGGGGCACCGCTGCCGCCAGGGTGGCGCGTTCGGACTCGCTCAGCTCGTCGGTGACCGCGTGGATCAGCCACTCCTGCCCGGCCGAGCGTTCGGTGTCCAGGCGTGCGCGGCCGCTGTCGGTGAGGGTGATCAGGACCCGCCGGCCGTCGGCGGGGTCGGGGCTGCGGGAGACCAGGCCCATCTGTTCGAGTTCGCGGACCGCACCCGCCACGGCCTGATGGCTGATCCGCTCGTGCGCGGCGAGGTCGGTCGCGGTGAGCGAACCGTGGCGGTCGAGGCGGGCCAGGATCCCGACCTTCCCCATCGACAGCGTCCGGTGCTCG
>NZ_JAALEF010000340.1:0-3832 GCF_014145245.1 Dietzia sp. B44
GTGCGGCGGTCCGGCCGGTCCGGCGGTCAGAGGTGGCGCGTGGTGTCGATCCCGAGGTTCATCCCCGCCAGTCCGCGCGGCCGGACGGCCAGTCCGTCCGCGATCTCCCTGTACGCCCTGCCGGACGGTGAATCCGGCTCCGCCAGGACGATCGGGGTGCCCTCGTCGCCGTGCTCCCGGACGGCCTGCTCGAGCGGCACCTGGCCGAGCAGGCGCACCGGTGCCCCCACGGAGCGTGAGAGGTTCGCCGCGACCTCGGCCCCACCGCCGGTGCCGAAGACGTCCATGCGGGTGCCGTCGGGGAGTTCGAGCCACGACATGTTCTCGATGACGCCCGCGATCCGCTGACGGGTCTGGAGAGCGATCGACCCCGCCCGCTCGGCCACCTCGGCGGCGGCCTGCTGCGGTGTGGTCACCACGAGGATCTCCGCCGACGGGATGAGTTGGGCGATCGAGATGGCGACGTCACCCGTTCCCGGCGGTAGGTCCATCAGCAGCACGTCGAGGTCGCCCCAGTACACGTCGGCCAGGAACTGCTGGAGGGCGCGGTGCAGCATGGGGCCACGCCACACCACCGGGGTGTTCCCCTTGGTGAACTGGGCGATCGAGATGACCTTGACGTCGTGCGCGACCGGCGGCAGGATCATCTGCTCGACCTGGGTGGGCCGGGCATCGGTGCCCAGCATGCGGGGGATCGAGTGGCCGTAGATGTCCGCGTCGAGGACGCCCACGGACAGTCCACGGGACGCGAGCGCGGTCGCGAGGTTGACCGTGGCGGTGGACTTGCCCACGCCCCCCTTGCCCGAGGCGACCGCGTACACGCGGGTGAGGTTCCCCGGTTGGGCGAACGGGATGACGGGTTCGGCCGCGTCCCCCCGGAGGTGCTTGCGCAGTTCCGTGCGCTGCTCGTCGTTCATCACGTCGAGCTCGACCACGACCTCGCCCACACCGGCGACGTCCGAGACCGCGGTGCGGACCCGGTCGGTGATCGTGTCCCGCATCGGGCACGTGGCCACCGTCAGGTAGATGCCTATCCCGACCCGGCCGGATCCCTCGTCGATGTCGACGCCCTTGACCATGCCGAGCTCCGTGAGCGGCTTTCTGATCTCCGGGTCGTCGACCTTGGCCAGGGCGGCGCGGATCGCTTCTTCGCTGGGTGCACTCATGATGCCCCGAGTCTAGGCGTCGGGGTCCGGGCGGGCGATTCAGGCAGGCGGCGGCACGCAGAACGGTGCGATGCAGGGGAGCTCGAACACCGGGAGCCCGGGTGGGGCCGGCGCGACCTGGGCCGGCGGCGCAGGGGGACGAGGCGCCGGCGCGTTCTCCGGGGACGGCGACGGGGACGGAGACGGCGGCGTGGGTACTGCCGGGGGAGCCGGCGGTGGGGTCACCTCGGTACATCCGGGTACCGGACGGCCGGGCTCGCCCGGCGGCGCGGGCTCCGGTGCCGCGGTGGGCCGACCCTCCCAGCCGTCCGGGCAGTGCTCGGGGGTCTTCGGTGGTTCCACGATCGGCCTGGGCTTGTGGATCTCCGGCAGGTCCGACGGCAACGGGTAGGAGTTGACGGCGTAGCCGTGCGCCCAGGCGTTGACGTTGGCCACGTACGCGAGCGAGTTGTTGTAGGCGAGGACCGCCCGGGTGCGGGCCGCGGGGTCACCCATCGAACCGCCCTGTCCACACAGCAGGGTCGCGGCCGCGAGTGCACCGTCGTAGATGTTGTTGGGGTCGGCCACGCCGTCGCCGTTGCCGTCCCGACCCAGCACCGCCCAGGTGGAGGGGATGAACTGCACGGGGCCGACCGCCCGGTCGAACTCGGTGTCGCCGTCGAACCGCCCGCCGTCGGTGTCGGTGATGACGGCGGTGCCGGGCAGCGAGCCGTCGAGGCGGGGACCGAGGATGCGGCCGATGGTGTTGCCCTGCGCGTCGAAGCGTCCACGGCCCTGGTTGGATTCGACCTGGCCGATGCCCGCGAGAAGTGTCCAGTCCATCTCGCACGCGGGCTTCTCGAGGTTGAGGCGGTCGGTGGCGCGGTGGTAGGCGTCCAGGGCGATGCCGGGGATCCCGAGGGGGCCGTCCGGGATCGTCGCGGGCTCGATGTGTGCGGCGCCGGGGTCCCGGACGTCGCTCGGCGGCGGGTTCTCGGAGGTCGGAGTGGTGGCACCCGCCGCGGTCGTCGTCGGATCCTGGGTGGCGGTCTCGGCCGCCTGGACGATTCCCGAGGCCCCGGTGGGCCGACTGTGGTCCATCGTCAGACTCACGGCGGTGAGCACGCCGATCACGCCCGCGGCGACCGCGGCGCTGGTCAGTGCCCGTCGATCAGTGTTGTGCGCGATCTTGCGCAAAGTTCCCCCTACAACGTCCGGACGGTGTCGCGAGCGGGGTGCGTCGCGGCATCGCTGCCGTGCTGGTCGACGCTACCTCCGGCCCCTGGTGTCTGAATCGCTTTTGCGGCGTTCGGTGTTACCGCCGTCACAATTCTGGTCCGCGAGCAGCGATTCTATGCGCTCGATCGAGCTCCTGAGGTCGTCGAGTTCCCGGCGGAGGTAGTCGCGGGTGACCGTCTCACCCACGGAGAGCCGGACGGAGGCCAGTTCCCGGGCCAGGAACTCGGTGTCCGCCTTGGTCTGGGTGGCCCGCAGCCTGTCCTCCGCGATCGACTCCTTGTCGCGGTCCTCCTGACGGTTCTGGGCCAGGAGGATGAGGGGGGCGGCGTAGGCCGCCTGGGTGGAGAACGCGAGGTTGAGGAGGATGAACGGATAGGGGTCGAAGCGCATCGCCACGACCGTGACGTTGATGAGGATCCAGACGATCACGAGGATCGTCTGGATCAGCAGGTACTGGCCGGTCCCGAAGAACCGGGCGATGGCCTCGCTGTACCGGCCCACCGCGTCCGGGTCGACACTGATGCGGGGCCGCCGCGAGGTGACGGGTGTGGAGAGAGCGGAGCGCGTGCCCGGTTCGGTCACCGACGGACCTCCCTGTGGTCGTGGAGGTCCATGTCACGCCAGTCCTCGGGGAGCAGGTGGTCGAGGAGGTCGTCCACCGCGACCGCCCCCAGGAGATGGCCCTCGTCGTCCACGACGGGACCGCACACGAGGTTATAGGTGGCGAAGAACCTCGTCACCGAGTCCACCGAGTCGGTGGGACGCAGGCTGGACAGGCTGGTGTCCACGGTCTCGGCGACCATCGTCGACGGCAACTCCCGGAGCAGCGCCTGGATGTGGACGCATCCGAGATATTTGCCCGTCGGGGTGGCCGTGGGGGGTCGGACCACGAAGACGAGGCTCGCCAGCGCCGGGCTCAGGTCGGGATTGCGGCAGTGGGCCAGGGCTTCCGCGACTGTCGTCTGGGGGGACAGGATGATGGGTTCCGGCGTCATGAGCCCGCCGGCGGTGTCCGCGTCGAACGTCAACAGGCGGCGGACGGGTGCGGAGCCCTCCGGATGCATGAGTTCGAGGAAGGACTCGGCGTCCTTCTCCGGCATCTCGCCCAGCAGGTCCGCCGCGTCGTCCGGATCCATCGCCTCGAGGACGTCCGCCGCCCGTTCCAGCTCGAGTCGGGTCACGATCTCGGTCTGCTCGTCGTGGGGCAGTTCCTGGAGGATGTCCGCGAGTCGTTCGTCGTCGAGGGTGCGGGCCACCTCGAGCCGACGCACCTCGGGTAGTTCACGCAGGGCGTGCGCGACATCGGCGGGACGGAGATCGGCGTAGTGCTCGACCAGGCTCTCGGCTCCGTGCTCCGGGGTGCCGATGGCGTCGTCGTCGAACCCCTCGATCCGGCTCCAGGGCTGGATCGACACCGGCCCCCGGCGGCCGAGGGGCCCGCGCCCACG
>NZ_JAALEF010000340.1:3913-19617 GCF_014145245.1 Dietzia sp. B44
TCGATCTCCACGTCGACGACCTGGTAGCGCGACGTCACCGCGGTGCCGGCCCCCGAGACGGCCGAGGGGCCGGCCGCGGAGCCGGGCGCTCCGCGCTCCGGATCGACCCCCACGATCGAGTCCACCAGGGACCCGAGCACCAGGTTCTCGCCGGGCCTGGACTGGAACCGGTGCAGGTTGATCGTTCCGGAGATCAGCGCGACCGAGCGGGGCTCGACCGAGGCGACCCTGAGCATGGGCACGAAGATCCGCCGCCGGGTGGGAAGCTCCACCACCAGTCCGAGGACCCGGGGTTGCTTGTGCCGGGCGCGCATCGTCACCACGACGTCGCGGATCCGCCCGATGTCGTCCCCGTCAGGGCCGATCACCGGCAGTCCGGCTAGCCTGGCGACGAAAGCCTTGTTGAGGTTCGCCATGCGGACCAGGTTAGTCACCGGGTGGTGGATCACGCCCCGCCCGCACCGGACCGGAGGGAGTGCCCGCAGATGACCCCCGCCCAGCACACGGAGCCCGCACCGTCGGAGTCCGCCGCGGCGACGATCGCCGGACTGCGCACCCGTCCCCGGCGCACTGTGCTCGCCGTCCCCGGTAGCAGCGTCAAGATGATCGGCAAGGCCCGCGGGTTGCCGGTGGACGAGGTGTTCCTCGACCTCGAGGACGCCGTCGCGGGCCCGGCCAAGGAACAGGCGCGCGAGAACGTCGTCGAGGCGCTCACCAGCGGTGGCTTCGCCGCGCCGACCGTGGTGGTGAGGGTGAACGCCTGGGACACCGAGTACACCGTCCGGGACGTCACGGAGGTGGTCGGCAGGGCGGGCGCCCACGTCGACGCGCTCCTCCTGCCCAAGGCGCGGTCGGGCGCGGAGGTCCGGGCCCTCGACCTGGTGCTCACCCAGGTGGAGAAGGCGGCGGGCCTGCCGGTCGGGCACATCGGTATCGAGCCCCAGATCGAGGACGCGCTCGGTCTCACCAACATCGACGAGATCGCCACCGCGAGCGCGCGGGTCCTCACGCTGGTGTTCGGTCCCGCGGACTTCATGGCCTCGATCGGCATGCGCACCCTCACCGTCGGGGAGCAGCCGGAGGGGTACGCGCCGGGCGACGCCTACCACCACGTTCTGTTGAGCATCCTCGTCTCCGCCCGGGCGCACGGTCTCCAGGCGATCGACGGGCCGTTCCTCAAGGTGCGGGACGTGGAGGGCTTCCGCAGGGCGGCGGCCCGCACCGCGGCACTGGGCTTCGACGGCAAGTGGGTCCTGCATCCCGCCCAGGTGGACGCGGGCAACGAGGTGTTCAGCCCGCGTCAGGACGAGTTCGACAAGGCGGAGGGGATCCTCGCCGCCTACGCCCACTCCACGTCCGAGGAGGGCGGGGCCCGGGGCGCGGTGATGTTCGGTGACGAGATGCTCGACGAGGCCAGCCGTAAGATGGCACTGGTGGTCTCCGCACGGGGGCGGGCAGCGGGGATGACGACGACGGCCGCCCGAGAGACCGATCCGAACGGGTCGACGACGGAAGGATCGATGTGATGACCACTCCGGTGTCCCCGACCACGGGCCGGCGCGGGCAGACGCCCGGGTTGCCCACGCCCCCCACCGGGTGGGTGGTCGGTTCCTACCCCACCTACGCGCAGGCCCAGGCGGCCGTGGACCACCTCGCGGACGAGGAGTTCCCCGTCCACGAGGTGACCATCGTGGGCGTGGACCTCATGCAGGTGGAGCGTGTCACCGGCCGGCTGACCTGGCCCAAGATCCTGCTCGGCGGACTGGCGACCGGCGCGTGGCTCGGACTGTTCGTGGGCCTGCTGGTCGGCATCTTCACCCAGCCGATGTGGGGAGTCGTCCTCACCGGACTGATCGGTGGTTCGGTGTTCGGTGTGGTCTCCGCCTCGCTGTCCTACGCCGCGACACGGGGAAAGCGCGACTTCGCGTCGACCTCCCAGCTGGTCGCCGGACGGTACGACATCCTGTGCGAGCCCGGGAACGCCGAGAAGGTCCGCGACGAACTCGCACGCCTCGGCCTCAAGTGACGCTCCCGGGAGGCCCTTCCGACTCGTCGTCCGTCCTGACCGCGGTCCGCGAGCATCTCATCGCGCATCTCGGTCCCGAGCCGCAGGAGGCGTCGGTGACCTTCCTGGGGGCGGCACCGATCCGGGTCCTGCGCTTCGTGGACATCGAGTCCGGCCTGGTCAGATACGCCTCGCTCGGGTGTTCGGCCGACCCGATGGGGGACCCGTCCGCGCTGGTCCCCGACCCGACCGCGCCGCGGGCCGAACTCTCCCTGGTGTTGCGGGGCGGCGTGGACGGGCTCGTCCGCGCCCTGGCCGTGCTCGCGGCCGCCCCGGCGGTCGAGGGCCTGGTGCTGTCCGAGGGCGCTCTCATCGATCTCGGGGAGCCGCTGTGGCCGGGCGCGGCGTTCACCGCGGTCGTGCTGCGGGCGCCCGAGATCCCCGACGTCGAGGTGGGTGGGGAGTCCGCCCCCGTCAGGATCTTCCGTGCGGTCCCGGTGACGCACACCGAGGCGGCCTGGGTCCGACTGAAGGGAGCGGGGGAGCTCGAGGACGCGTGGGCCGAGGCCGGGATCGACGTGACCGATCCGGCGCGCCGCGCGGTGAATCCGGGTCTGACCCGCTGACTACAGCCAGCGGTTCCTGCGGAAGAGCAGGAACAGCCCGGTGCACGCGGCGGCCATGACCCCGAGCACCAGGTAGTAGCCGTACTCGGAATGCAGTTCGGGCATGTTGGTAAAGTTCATCCCGTAGATCCCCGCGATCATCGTGGGCACGACCGCGATCGCCACCCACGCGGAGATGCGCCGCATGTCGGTGTTCTGCTGCACCCCGATCATCGCCATGGCCGCGTTGACCAACGAGGTGATCTGCTCGTCGAGGGTCGTGACCTCCGCCGCGACCTGGCTGTGGTGGTCGTGGACGTCGCGGAAGTAGTGCCGGATCTCGGCGGGGATCAGGTCGAGATGCTCGACCGCCAGGCGCCGCAGGGGCAGGGCCAGGGGAGCGATGTCGTGTTTGAGCTCGAGCAGCTCACGCTTGAGCAGGTAGATCTGCTCGATGTCGACACGGGTGCGGGGGGCGAAGACGGCGGTCTCCAGGTCGTCGACGTCCCCACTCATCCCCTCGGCCACCTCGAGGTAGCTGTCCACCACCCGGTCGGCCACGGCGTGCATCACCGTCGACGGCCCCCGGAGCAGCCTCTCGGGCGCGCTCTCGAGCTCCGCGCGGATGTCGGCGAGGCCGGTGAAGTCCCCGTGACGGACGGTCACCACGAAGTCGCGGCCCAGGACCACCATGACCTCACCGGTGGAGACGATGTCGTTGGTCTCGGTGATCGACTCGTGCTCGAGGTACCTGACCGTCGACATGTTGAGGACCAGGGAGTCGTCGTAGGCCTCCAGTTTGGGCCGCTGCCGTCCGCTGGCGGCGTCCTCGGAGATCAGCTCGTGGAGACCGAACTCCCTCGCCAGCGCCTCCATCTGGTGAGGGTCCGGGGCGTGGAGCCCGACCCACACGAACCCCCGCCCGGCCTCTCGTACGTGCCGGATCGCGGCCCGGTGGGTGAAGCGCCCCGGGACACGGACGCCGTCGACGTAGACACCGCAGTCGACCACCGCGCGTTCGGTGGGAACGGTCAGCCGGGTGCGTGGGGGGAAGGGGCTGGCCGTGTCGTCCCGCCGTCTTCGGATACTCGGCACCAGCGCCCCCTCACTCATCACCATGACACTATCCGGCGCCGGGCCTCGACACGATGGGCGTTAGGGTTCTGCTGGGAGACTGGCGGACAGGTGTCGCACGACCGGGTGCGGACGTGGCGAGGAAGGACGTGGTCGAGTGCGGCGGACGGGGGAGCGGGCCGGGGTGCGGGGACTGGCGATCGCCGGGGTTGCGGTGGTGGCACTGACCGGATGCCAGGCGCAGTCGTCGATCGTCCCCGCCCACGAGTCCGATCCGGTCGTGGTGATCGAGACCGCGTCCTTCGGTGAGGCCGAGGTCGTCGGCCACATCTACGGCAACGCCCTGTTGAGATCGGGCTCCCGGGTCACTCTGCGTCCGCAGTCGGGAGACCAGGCCGAGGTCCTCGAGTCGGTGACGACGGGAGACGCCACGTTCACCATCGGGTTCACCGGGGAGTTGCTCCGCGCGTTCGATCCGGGCTCCACCGTGGTCGAGGCCGACGAGGTGTACACCGCGATGATGGCCGCCCTCCCCGAGGGGGTCACCGCAGCCGACCCGGCTCCCGCCGAGGACGCCCCCGTCTACGTGGTGACCCGGCACACCTCGGAGACGCGCGGTCTGCGGACCATGTCCGACCTCGCCGGACGCTGCGGGGAGTTCACACTGGGCGCACGCCAGGAGGCGCTCGCGGACCGTGCGCTCGCCAGCGCGGTGGGTGGGACGTACGACTGCGGGTTCGGGCGGAGGGTGGCGCTGGGCCCGAACCCGCGCGCGGTGTTCGACGCACTGCGCGCGGGGGAGATCGGCGTGGGGCTGGTCCAGTCGACCGACCCGGTCCTGGATCCCGACGACATGGTGCCGCTGGACGACGACGAGGACGCCATCCTGGCCCAACACGTCGTCCCGGTGTTCCGCAAGGGCTCACTCTCCGAGGACCAACTCGCCCTGGTCAACCGGATCAGCGGCGAGCTGACCACGGAGGACGTGCGGGAGCTCCTGCTCGGGGTGGAGTTCGGCACCTCCACCCCGACCGATCTCGCCAACTACTGGCTGGACTCGCACGACTACTGAGCCCGGGGGTACGGGACCGGCCCCGGGCGCACGGGACAGGCCCCGGGCGACCGCCGCCGGGGGGGCGCGGAGACCCGCGCCTACCCCGTGGCCGCGATCAGGAGAAGGCCTCGTCCACGAGCGCCTTCTGCTCGACCGCGTGGACCTTGCTCAGGCCGGTCGACGTGGCGGCCATGGCCCGTCGAGACACCCGCTTGAGCGGCGGGAACTCCGGGATGACCTCCGGCAGGTTGAGTGCGAGGAAGCTCCACGCGCCCTGGTTGGCCGGTTCCTCCTGCACCCACCGGACCTCGGTGAGGTTCGGGTAGTGGCTGAGCGCCTCGCGGAGACGACGGAACGGGATCGGGTGGATCTGTTCCAGCCGGACGATCGCGACGTCGTCGTGGCCTTCCTTTTCCTGCCGTGCCGCCAGCTCGTAGTAGAGCTTGCCCGAGACCAGGAGCATGGTCTTGACCTTCTCCGGGTCCTTGCCACCGTCGACAAAGGTGGGATCGTCGAGCACCGAACGGAACTTGCCCGAGGTGAAGTCGGCGAGGGCGCTGACGGCCTTCTTGTTCCGCAGCATCGACTTGGGGGTGAAGACGATCTGGGGGCGCTTGATGCCGTCGGTGGCGTGGCGACGCATGAGGTGGAAGTAGTTCGCCGGGGTCGACGGTTGCGCGACCGTCATCGACCCCTCCGCGCACAGCTGCAGGAAGCGTTCCATGCGCCCTGAGGTGTGGTCCGGGCCCATGCCCTCGTGGCCGTGCGGCAGGAGCAGGGTGACCGAGGACTTCTGACCCCACTTGGCCTCACCGGAGGAGATGTACTCGTCGATGATGGTCTGGGCACCGTTGACGAAGTCGCCGAACTGCGCCTCCCACAGGACCAGCGCCTCCGGGTCACCCACGGAGTAGCCGTACTCGAACCCGACACCGGCGTACTCGGTGAGCGCGGAGTTCCACACCTCGAACCGGCCGTCGGCCTCGTCGAGGTTCTGCAGCGGCGAGTAGGGCTCGGCAGTGGTCTTGTCGACCACCACCACGTGCCGCTGCGTGAAGGTGCCGCGCTGCGAGTCCTGGCCGGCCAGGCGGACGGTCCGGCCCTCCATGACGAGCGAACCGATCGCGAGCAGCTCGGCGAACGCCCAGTCGATGTTCCCGTTGTAGGCCATCTTCTGGCGCGCCTCGTAGACGGGCTTGACACGCGAGTGGATATGGAAGTCCTCGGGCAGGTTGCCGAAGGCGTCGCCGATCGCGTGGATGACCGACTCGTCGACCGCGGTCACCAGACGCTTGGGCAGCGGCTGGTTCGGCAGGATCGACTCGGATGCCTTGACCGGGTGCTTCTCGAGTTCGCGGACCTCGTTGAAGACCCGCTCGAGCTGGCCCTGGAAGTCGCGCAGGGCGTTCTCGGCCTCCTTCTCGGTGATGTCACCGCGACCGACGAGATCGTCGGTGTAGGACTGGCGGACGCTCTTCTTGCCGTCGATCACCTCGTACATCCGGGGCTGCGTCATCGACGGGTCGTCGGCCTCGTTGTGGCCGCGGCGGCGGTAGCAGACGAGGTCGATCACGACGTCTTTCTTGAACTGCTGGCGGAAGTCCATCGCCAGCCGCGCCACCCGCACACACGCCTCTGGGTCGTCACCGTTGACGTGGAAGATCGGGGCGCCGATCATCTTGGCGACGTCCGTGGAGTACTGGCTGGACCGACCGGCCTCGGGGGCGGTGGTGAATCCGATCTGGTTGTTGACGACGATGTGGATCGTCCCGCCGGTGCGGTACCCGTCGATCTGGGACAGGTTGAGCGTCTCCGCCACCACCCCCTGGCCGGCGAAGGCCGCGTCACCGTGGAGCATGAGCGGGACGACCGGGTACTCGGCACGCCACTCCGGGTCCTCGATGAGGTCCTGCTTGGCCCGCACGATCCCCTCCAGGACGGGGTCGACGGCCTCGAGGTGGGACGGATTGGCGGTGAGCGAGACCTTGATCTCGTTCTCCCCGAACATCTGGTACTGGATGCCCTCGGCGCCGAGGTGGTACTTGACGTCGCCCGAGCCGTGGGCGGCCGAGGGATCCATGTTGCCCTCGAACTCGGTGAAGATCTGCCGGTAGGGCTTGCCCACGATGTTGGCCAGGACGTTCAGGCGGCCGCGGTGCGGCATGCCGATCACGACCTCGTCGAGCGCGAACTCGGCGGCCTCGTCGATGACCGCATCCATCATCGGGATGACCGATTCGGCGCCCTCCAGGGAGAAGCGCTTCTGTCCGACGTACTTGGTCTGCAGGAAGGTCTCGAACGCCTCCGCCGCGTTGACCTTGGACAGGATGTACTTCTGCTCGGCGACCGTCGGCTTGTCGTCGACACCCTCGAGTCGTTCCTGGATCCACTGGCGTTGTTCGTTCTCGAGGATGTGGGTGTACTCGATACCGATCTTGCGGCAGTACGCCGCGCGCAGCGCAGACAGGACGTCGCGCAGGCGCATCTTGTCCTTGCCGACGAACCCACCCACGGAGAACTTGCGGTCCAGGTCCCAGAGCGTCAACTCGTGGGAGTTGACGTCGAGGTCCGGGTGGAAGGTGCGGCGACGCTTGGCGTGCCGCCCGTCCAGGGGGTCGATATCGGCCATGAGGTGGCCGCGGTCGCGGTAGGCCGCGATCAGCTCGAGGACCCGGGCGTCCTTGTCCACGCGCGGGTCGGTGATGTCCTGACGCCACCGGACGGGCTCGTAGGGGATGCCGAGGACGTCGAAGATCTCGTCGTAGAACTCGTCGGCGAGCAGGAGACGGTGGATCTCGCGGAGGAACTCCCCGGATTCCGCACCCTGGATGATCCGGTGGTCGTAGGTCGAGGTGAGGGTGGTGATCTTGCCGATGGCGTTGTTGGCCAGCTGCTCGTCGCTGGCACCCTGGAATTCGGCCGGGTACTCCATCGCACCGACACCGAGGATCGTGCCCTGCCCCACGGTCAGTCGCGGCACAGAGTGGACGGTGCCGATCCCGCCGGGGTTCGTCAGCGAGATGGTGACCCCCGAGAAGTCCTCCATCGTCAGCTTGCCGATGCGGGCGCGGGAGACGATGTCCTCGTAGGCGTCGAGGAAGCCGCGGAAGGTCAGTTCCTCGCAGTTCCTGATGGCGGCCACGACCAGGGTGCGCCCCGCCTTGGTCTTCATGTCGATCGCCAGGCCGAGGTTGATCCCGTTCGGGGTCACGACGTTGGGCTTGCCGTCGACTTCCTCGAAGTGGTTGTTCATGTTCGGGTAGGACTTGATCGCCTGCACCATCGCGTACCCGATGAGGTGGGTGAAGGAGATCTTGCCGCCGTGCGTCCGCTTGAGGTGGTTGTTGATGACGACGCGGTTGTCGATCATGAGCTTGGCCGGAATCGCACGGACCGAGGTGGCCGTGGGCAACGTCAGCGACGCGTTCATGTTCTTGACGATCGCGTTGGCCGGGCCGCGCAGGACCTTGTTCTCTGCTTCCTCGGGCGGCGTGTACTCGGGCCGGGTGGTCCGCTTGGCGGCGGGTGCCTCCGACTTGCCACGCGAGCTCGGCGTCCGCGCGGGGGCCGGCACACCCCGCCCGCGTGCCTTGCTCTTCGGGGAGCTCTCGGCGGTGGGCTTGGCGGCCACGTCCTCGGCTGACGACTCGGGAGACATGTCCGCGACGGTCAGCTCCGAGGTCTTCTGGGTGTTCGCGTCGGGGGTGGCGTTGTCGCCCCCGGACTTCCCGGAGGAGACCTTCTTGCCGCTCTTGCCGGCACTCTTCTTCTCTCCACCGGTCTTGCCACCACTGGTTTTCCCACCAGTCCGTGCGTCACCCCCGTCCGCAGCCGGACCGGCACCGGACGAGCCGTTCGACGCACTCCGCCCGGTGACGGCCGCGGCCCCGGGGTTCGCGTCGAAGAACTCGTGCCAGGACTTATCCACGGAGGACGGGTCCTTGGAGAACCGCTCGTACATCTCGTCGACGAGCCACTGGTTCTGTCCGAACTGTGAGACGGTGTTGCTCACGATGTTGTGGTGCCTTCCTGATCTGTGGTGGGTTTCACACGCAATGAACCCAGGCTAGACCTTCTGCGCGTTCTCGGCCTTCCGATCTCACCTGACAGGGGGATGCGGTGCGCTCGACGCGCGGGGGTCAGGTCGAGGGCCAGCTGTCCGGAGGGGTCCCGAAGGTGGTCGCCGCCGCCTTCACGACGGTCCGACCCAGCCGTCGGTTCCCCCAGCCTCCCACCGCCGCGCCGATGCCCGCGGGGGCGAGCTTGCCCATGGCGAGGGTCGCCCGCTTCACCGCGAACTTCCGGGCGAACCGGGACACCATCCGACGATTGACCTCCTTCAGACCCGGGAGGCCCAGCGACCTTCCGGCGAGCGACCCGCCGGCGGAGGCCCCGCCGCTCGTGCTGACCGCGTTGGCCAGGATCGCGGTGCCCGACGCCCCGAGCATGACGGTCATCACGAGCAGCTCCTCGTGCTCGCCGACCCTCACGTCCACGCCGTGGACCTCCGCGACGGCCAGGGTGTAGAACGCGGCGGCCTCGATGAACACCAGCGACTCGGCGCCGATCGCGCCGAACGCGACGATGGTGCCGACCCCGGGGACGGCCGCCGTGGCGCCCACGGCCGCGCCGGACGCGGTGACGGCGCTCAGGAAGCGGGAGTCGAGCCGGTCGCGGATGCGCTCGGGACTCTCATCCGGATGGTTCTCGCGGAGCTTGCGGACGTAGGCGCGCGCGGCCCCGGCCTGGCTCCGTATCGCCTTCCGGAGGGCCCCTGTGGCGATTCCGGCGAGTGGACCGGAGACGTCGGTGTCGGCGGGGACGCGTTCTGGCACGGGATCTCCTCGAGGGTGGTCACGACAGGGTCGGCTGCCCTTGTCCGTCACTCCACGGTACGGAGGATCACGGGGTCCCGCCTCCTACGGGAGGACCTGTTCGGTGTACTGGTTCGCGAAGACCCGGTCCGGGTCCAGTCGGTCCCGCACGGCGACGAAATCGTCGAAGTGTCGGATGGTGTCGGACAGGTCGGCGGCGGTCCGGGTGTGCATCTTCCCCCAGTGGGGTCGACCGTCCGCGGCGAGGAAGATCTCCTCGGCCGATCGGAAGAGCTCGGTGTGGTCCATCAGGTGGAACTGGTGGACCGCGATGTAGCAGACGTCCCGCTGGTGGGCGGTCGACATCCACACGTCGTCCGCGGCGGCGAACCGCACCTCGACGGGGAACGGCGTGACGATGCCGGAGCGGTCGATCATGTCCCGGAGGTCCCTCACCACGGCCGCGGCCGCGGCCACCGGCACCGCATACTCCATCTCGCGGAAGCGGACCCGTCGTGAGGAGGCGAAGACCCGGTAGCTGCGATCGGTGTACGCGCGGGCCGACATCGCCCGGGCCGCGAGGCGGTTGATCCGGGGTGTCAGCGAGGGCCGACGGGCGGCCGTCCGGCACAACGCACCGAACGCCTCGTTGGCCAGGAACTCCTCGCCCACGAGCTCGCGGAACCTGCCCGGGGGCTGCAGCTCGGTGTCGCCCGGAAGCCGGGTGTGGCGTTTGACGGTCACGGCGTCGGTGTGGGGGAACCAGAAGAACTCCGCGTGGTCGGCCGAGCCCGCGAAGCCCTCGAGATCGGCGAGCGCGGCGGTCAGGGTCCACGGGTGTTCCTCGGCGCTCAGCGCGAACGCCGGCACGCAGTGGATCGTCATCTTGGTGATGATCCCGATCGCACCGATCCCGAGTCGCGCCGCCTCGAACACCTCAGGATTCGTCTCGCGGGAACAGTTCAGGACGGAACCGTCGGCGGCGACGAGCTGCAGACCGACGACGGTGGCCGGCAGGCCGACAGCGTGCCGACCCGTGCCGTGGGTCCCCGTCGACACCGCGCCGGCGAGCGACTGTTCCGCGAAATCCCCGAGATTCGGTTGCGCGAGTCCCAGGTCCCACAGAAGTGGGCCGAGCCGGTGCAGTCGCGTGCCCGCCCAGACGGTCACGTCAGCCCCGTCGACGTGCCCGTCTGGGGCGCGGGTCGGGACGATCGACTCGATCCCCGTCAGGTCGTCGAGTGAGATCAGGACCCCGTCCGTCGCCGCGGCCGGGGTGAAGGAATGTCCGGCGCCCACGCACTTGACCCGGGTGCCCCGGTCGGCGGCGGTGCGCACGATGTCCGTGACCTCCGCGACGGTCGTGGGGTCGCACCGGCCGGACGGCGAGGCGATGACGTTTCCGGCCCAGTTCTGCCACGGTGTGGTCGAGGTCGTCATGGCTGCCGAGATTACCCCCCGCTTCACCGTCGAAGGGGGGCAACCTGGACGACAGACCTGACCGCGGGGCGGTGCCCTGTGCGATCCGGGGACGAAGTGTGCCCGCCGCAGGGTCGTCGTCGTACCATGGACGGGTGACCAGACGCCTCCCATCCGATCAGCGCAGAGCGCAGCTCCTCCGGGCCGCCCTGGAGATCGCCGAACATGACGGGTTGGGCGCGGTGACCGTCCGCGGCGTCGCGGAGCGGGCCGGCGTCTCCCTCGGTGTCGTCCACTACTGCTACACGGATAAGGAAGAGCTCCTCCGTGAGGTGATCGGTGCGGTCAACTCGGAGGTGCACCAGGCGGCACGGGCGTTCATCAACGTCGACTTCGACTCCGGCGCCATGGGCAGGGAGGGGCTGCGACGGAGGTTGTACGAGGCCATCGACCTGATCTGGGCCGTCATCTCCGCTTCTCCCGACCGGCAGCTCCTCACCTACGAGATCGTCTCCTACTCGCTGCGTACGTACGGGACACCCGAGATCGGCCTGGCCCGCCACCAGCAGGAGTCCAACGAGGAGATCATCCGCTCGGTGCTCGGGCGGACCGCCCAGTCCGCGGGTATGCGCTGGGGTATGGGCCTCGACGACATGGTCCGTGTCGTGGAGGCCACGGTCGCGGGCATCGGTCTGCGCTGGCAGATCTGCCGGGACGACGACGAGGCGATCGCCCTTCTCCACCGGGCGGTCGACCTCGTGGTGGCGGACGCGCATCCGCTCGACGGTGAGTAGGCCGGTGTCCGGACCCGGCACCGACGCCGTGGACGCCGTGGACACGGCCACCGCCGGACTGGACGCGCCGCTCGCCGCGCTGCACCTGCCCACCCTGCGGGCGAACCTGGCCGACCTGCGGCGACGAGCAGGCGGGACGCGGATCCGGATCGCCAGCAAGTCCGTCAGGTCGCGCGGGGTGCTCGAGGAGGTCCTCGGTCCGGGGCTCCGGGGTGACGACTCGGTACGCGGCATCATGGCCTATTCGCTCACCGAGGCCCTGTGGCTCGTGGACGCGGGGTGCGACGACGTCCTGCTCGGGTACCCCACGGTCGACCGCGCGGCGCTCGCGCGACTGGGGGCGGATCCGGCCGCGCTCGACGCGGTGACCCTGATGGTCGACGACGAACGCCAGCTGGAGATCGCCCGCGAGTCGGGTGCCGGTGGGGCGAGGGTGTGCGTCGACGTGGACGCCTCGCTCCGGTTCGGACCCCTCCACCTGGGCGTCAGGCGGTCCCCGCTCCGGGGCCCCGCCGACGTCGAGCCGCTGGTCCGTCGAGCCGTGGCCTCGGGCTTCCGGGTGGTCGGTGTGATGTTCTACGAGGCGCAGGTCGCCGGAGTCCCCGACGACGTCAGGGGTATCGGCGTGGTCAAGGCGCTGTCGATGCGCCGTCTGCTCGGGATCCGGGGGGCCGTCGCCGGAGTGGTCGCCGACGTCACCGGGGAGCGACCCGAGATCGTCAACTCGGGTGGCTCCGGTTCGATCGCCGAGAGCGCCGCGGATCCCGCCGTCACCGAGGTGACCGCCGGGTCGGGTCTCTTCGTCCCCGGGTTGTTCGACCGCTACCGCTCGTTCACACCGCGACCCTCGCTGTTCTTCGCCCTGCCGGCGGTCCGGACCCCGGCCCCCGGCCTCACGACCTTCCTCTACGGGGGGTACGTGGCCTCCGGGGTGCCGGGGCCGGATCGGCTGCCCGTCCCCGCCCGCCCCACGGGGTTGCGGTACCTGGGCAGGGAGGGCGCCGGAGAGGTGCAGACCCCCGTGCGAGGGGAGGTGGCGATAGGCGACCGCGCCTGGTGGCGCCACGCGAAGGCGGGAGAGGTCTGCGAGCGGTTCGACACGCTCCACGTGGTGGACGAGACTGCACAGGGACCAGCGGTGGTGGATCGCTGGCCCACCTACCGTGGGGAAGGGATGTGCTTCGGATGACGGACACCGTGCCGATGACCGACGAGATGCGGGAACTCCTGCACTCCGAGGCCGTCTCGATCACAGCTGACCTGGTGTCCATCGACTCGACCAACACCGGCGACCCCGCCACGATCGGCGACGGTGAGACCCGCGTGTGCCGACGTATCGCGGAGTACCTGGACGAGGTGGGGATCCCGAGCGAGTTGGTGGAGTCCGTGCCCGGTCGCGGAAGTCTGTTCGCCCGTGTCGACGGGTCGGACCCGGCCGCCGGCGGACTGGTCGTGCACGGGCACGTCGACGTGGTCCCCGCGGTCGCAGAGGACTGGTCGGTCCCGCCGTTCGCGGGTGAGATCCACGACGGCTGGCTCTACGGCCGTGGAACCGTGGACATGAAGAACATGATCGGCATGATGCTCGCCGTCGTGCGCCACTACCGCCGTGAGGGCATCGTCCCGCGCAGACCCCTGTTGCTCGCCTTCTTCGCCGACGAGGAAGCCGCCGGGACGATGGGGGCGCGGTGGGTGGTGCGGGAACGTCCCGACATCTTCGACGGCATGACCCACGCACTCAGCGAGGTCGGGGGGTGGTCCGTACCGGTGGCGGGTCGGCGGCTCTACCCGATCGCGGTCGCGGAGAAGGGCGTCGCCTGGGCGCGGGTGAGCGCGAAGGGGGCCGCGGCCCACGCGTCCCGCCCGACCTCGGACAACGCGGTCGCGGCGATCGCGGGTGCCGTCCACCGGGTCGCGAGCCGGCACTTCCCCGTCGCGCCCACGGAGGCCAACACCGCCCTCGCCGCGGCGGTCGGGGAACTCGCCGGGTCGAGCGGTGACGTCGCGGACCTGCCCGCGCACCTCGACGTGCTCGGGCACTTCGGCCCACTGGTGGAGGCGTCGCTCTCCCACACCGCCTCGCCGACCGTCCTGTCGGCCGGGTACAAGACCAACGTCATCCCCTCCGAGGCGTTCGCCGAGATCGACTGCCGCGTCCTGCCCGGTGGCGAGGAGACCTTCCGCGCGGAGATCGAGGACGAGCTCGGACCCGACGTGGCGGTCGACTGGATCTGGCAACCGCCGATCGCCGCGCCCGCCGACGACCCGCTGGTCTCGGTCATCCGGGAGGCGGTCCGCGAGGCGGACCCCGGCTCCCTGGTCGTGCCGTACCTGCTGCCGGCGAGCACGGACAACAAACACCTCGCTCCGCTGGGGATCCACGGCTACGGCTTCGTCCCGCTGCGGGTGCCGGACGAGTTCGACGTCTTCGGCCACTTCCACGCCGTCGACGAGAGGGTCCCCGTCGACGCGCTCCACTTCGGCGCCGATGTCCTGGCCCGTGTGCTCCGGTCGGCGTGAGGGGCCCGTTCTCGGGTAGCCGGACCGCGCAGCCGCGAACACCGCTACCCGCCGATGTGTGGGTACTGGTCGCGGCGGCCTTCGCCGTCGCGATCGGCTACGGTCTCGTCGCACCCGTCCTCCCGCAGTACGCCCGGAGCTTCGACGTCTCCGTGACCGCCGCGTCGGTGGTCGTGAGCGCGTTCGCGTTCTTCCGCCTGGTGTTCGCTCCCGCCGGCGGGTTCCTCGTGGACCGTCTGGGCGAACGCTGGGTCTACATGTCGGGCCTGCTCATCGTGGTGGTGTCGACCCTGGCCACGGGCGTCGCCCAGACCTACTGGCAGCTGCTGGTGTTCCGGGGACTCGGTGGACTCGGGTCGACGATGTTCACCATCTCGGCGATGGCGCTGCTCACCCGCCTCTCGCCCCCGGGCGCCAGGGGACGGATCGCCGGGCTCTACGCCACCGCGTTCCTGATCGGCAACATCGGCGGGCCGGTCCTCGGCGGGTTGCTCGCCGGTTTCGGGATGCGGGTGCCGTTCTTCGTCTACTCCTTCACCCTGCTCGTCGCGACCGGAGTGGTGGCGGTGTTCCTCCGGGGAGGCCGCCGACCCTCGGCGGATGACGGGATTCCCGAGCAGGAGGCGCTACCGGTGCGCGAGGCGCTCCGCCACAGCGGGTACCGCGCCGCGCTCGTGTCGAGCTTCGTCAACGGATGGAGTTCCTTCGGTGTGCGGGTGGCGATCGTCCCCCTCTTCGCCGCCGCGAACTTCGATGCCGGCGCGGGGATCGCCGGTACCGCGCTCGCCTCCTTCGCGGTGGGCACCGCGGCCGTCATCTCGGTGGCCGGGTGGCTGTCCGACAGGTACGGACGTCGGCCACTGGTGATCGGCGGCCTGTTGGTGTCCGGGGTGTCCACACTCGTGCTGGGCTGGTGCGATACCGTTCCGCTCCTCGTGGCCGCCTCGGTCGTGGCGGGCATGGGGGCGGGGGTGCTCAACCCGGCACAACAGGCCTCGGTCGCGGATGTGATCGGAGCGGACCGCGCGGGCGGGAAGGTGCTCGCGACCTTCCAGATGGCCAGCGACTCCGGTGCGATCCTCGGTCCGGTGCTGGTGGGTCTAGTCGTGGACCTGTTCGGCTACACCGCCGGATTCGCGCTCTCCGGAGGTCTGCTGTTGGCCGCGGTCATCCCGTGGCTCTTCGCCAGAGAGACCCACGAGCACCTCGTCCGGGGAACCACGGGGGAGTGACCTGCGCCGCCGTGTCGCGAAGGGGGCCTCCGACGCCGTAGCATGAGTCACCTCATGAGCAACGACAACGAGGACCGTACCGCCACTGCCGGCGACGAGGTCGAGACCGCCGCCAGCGCCCCAGACACCACCGACCCCACCGCCGAGACGGCGGACGACCGAGTTCCACCCGAGGCCGAGGCCGCCG
>NZ_JAALEF010000341.1:0-1037 GCF_014145245.1 Dietzia sp. B44
CGGCGGTCAGTCCCTCCAGATGCGGCCACGGCCGCTCGGGGTTGACGTGGTCGGGTGTGAGCGGGGAGATGCCGCCCAGGTCGTCCACCCCCGCGCCGATGAGGGCCAGCACGTCCTGCCGGTCGACCAGGTTCGGCGGGGCCTGGACGGCGACCCGCGGGTCGAGCACCAGGCGCGCGACGGCGATCGCGGCGAGGAACTCGTCGGTGTCCGCGTCGGCCGAGTCGCGCATGGCGGTGTCGGGCTTGGCCCGGAAGTTCTGGACGATCACCTCCTGGAGGTGTCCGAACTCCCTGGCCAGCCCGGCCAGCGCGAGCAGACTGTCGGCCCGCTCGGTCCTGTTCTCCCCGATCCCCACCAGGATCCCCGAGGTGAACGGCACCGCGAGACGCCCCGCGTCGGTCAGGGTGCGCAGCCGCACGGCCGGGTCCTTGTCCGGGCTGCCGTGGTGACACGCACCCGGGGTGGTGAACAACCTCGTGGCCGTGGTCTCGAGCATCATCCCCATGGACGGTGCGACCGGCTTGAGGGTGGACATCTCCGACCAGCTCATCACGCCGGGATTGAGGTGCGGCAGCAGACCGGTCTCCTCCAACACCCGGATGGCCATGGCCCGGACGTAGTCCAGCGTCGAGGAGAAGCCGCGCGATTCGAGCCACTCCCTCGCCTCGGGCCACCGGTCCTCCGGTCGGTCGCCCAACGTGAAGAGCGCCTCCTTGCACCCGGCCTCCGCGCCGCGCCGGCACAGGTCCACCACCTCGTCGGGGTCGAGGAACATGCCCTCGCCGGCGGCCCGGAGTTTCCCCGGCACGGTGACGAAGGTGCAGTAGTGGCAGCGGTCGCGGCACAGGCGGGTGAGCGGGACGAACACCTTGCGGGAGTACGTCACCACCCCCGGACGCCCCTCGTCGAGGAGGCGGGCGTCGCGACGCGCGGCCGCCAGCCCGGTCAGCCGGACGAGATCGTCTCCGCGCGCGGCCAGCAACACCGCCGCCTCGGTCACGTCGAGGGTGAGCCCGTCGGAGGCCCGGCGCAGC
>NZ_JAALEF010000342.1:0-8017 GCF_014145245.1 Dietzia sp. B44
GTCCTGCCGCGGCGGCTGACCGCGGGTGAGGTGGTGGCCATGGCGACCGATCCCGACGCGTTCACCGATCGCCTCCGCCGACCGGTGCCGTTCCGGCCCGACCGCTTCGCCCGTCGCGGAACGCGGTTCCACCTGTGGCTGGAACACCGCTTCGGGGCCACCCACCTGCTGGACATCGACGATCTCCCCGGCGCCGGGGACCATGGCGCGGTCGACGGTGTGTCGGAGTCGGACCTCACGGCGTTGCAGCAGGCCTTCGAATCGTCGCGATGGGCCCGACAGACACCCGAGGCGGTGGAGGTGCCGTTCGAGGTCGGACTCGGGGAGCATCTGCTGCGTGGCCGCATGGACGCGGTGTTCGCGGACGGGGACGACTGGATCGTCGTCGACTGGAAGACCGGGCGGGTCCCTGGCCCCGGGGAGATGCCCGCGGTCTCGCTCCAGTTGGCGGTCTACCGCTACGCGTGGGCGAGAGTCGTCTCCGCCAGGCTCGGACGACCGGTCGAACTCCACAGGGTCCGGGCCGCCTTCCACTACGTCCGCGCCGGGAGGACCGTCGAACCGGCCGATCTCCCCGACGCGGAGGAGCTGCTCCGACTCCTCTCCACCGGACCGGGGAGAGGCCGGTTGTTGTCCGACGGTGACCGATAGGCCACGATGGTCCCGGTGACCCCGATGATCGACGGCGGTCCCGTCCCGGAACGGAGCTGCCGATGGTGAGGAAGCGCGCACTCGCGTCCCGTGTCCGCAGCAGCGACCCCTTGGACGAGAGCCCCGACCACATCCTCGTGGGCGTGGTGAGCATCCCCGCGAACGCCGAGAGCCCGTGGCGGCTCATCGGCAAGCGCGTCCTGATGGCCGTGCTCACGCTGGCCCTGGCGGCCCTCGTGGTGTATCTCGATCAGGAGGGGTATGAAGGCGGCGGTGGGGCCGACGGCCGGATCACGGTCGTCGACGCCTTCTACTACGCCACCGTCTCCCTCTCGACCACGGGTTACGGGGACATCTCCCCGATCACCCAGCAGGCGCGGCTGCTGAACGCCATTCTGATCACGCCGCTGCGCGTGCTCTTCCTGATCCTGCTCGTCGGTACCACCCTGTCGGTGCTCACCGAGCAGTCCCGTCAGGCCCTCAGGATCCAGCGTTGGAGGAACCTCGTGCGTAACCACACCGTCGTCGTCGGCTACGGCACCAAGGGCAGGTCGGCCGTCGCGGCGATGCTCGCCGACGAGATCGCCCCCGACGACATCGTCGTGGTCGACACCGACCCCCAGGCGCTGAGGTCCGCGGCCGCCCGCGGACTGGTCACCGTCCAGGGCTCGGCCACCCGGTCGGACGTCCTCAAGCTCGCGGGCGTCACCCGCGCCGCGGCCGTGGTGGTGGCGACCAACTCCGACGACACCGCGGTGCTGGTCACGCTGACCGCGCGCGAGCTGGCACCCAACGCCAAGATCGTCGCCACCGTTCGTGAGTCGGATAACAAGCATCTGCTGAAGCAGTCGGGCGCGGACTCCGTGGTGGTCTCCGCCGAGACGGCCGGGCGCCTGCTCGGCCTGGCGACCATCACCCCGACCGTCGTGGGGATGATGGAGGACCTGCTGACCCCCGACGAGGGGTTCTCCATCGCCGAACGGCGCGTGGAGGAGTCCGAGGTCGGCGGCTCGCCGCGCCATCTGGCCGAGCTCGTCCTGGGAGTGGTCCGCAAGGGTCAGCTGATCAAGGTCAACGAACCCGAGGCGGACGCCCTGGAGACCGGGGACCGCCTGCTCTACATCAAGATGGTCTCGGGCTGAGACCAGGGCCGGCGACGCGGGCGGTCCGGGTGGCCGCGGCGTCCGCCGGGCTGGCACGCTGACCGCTCCCTCAAGATCTGCGAGAAGGAACCCCGACCATGCCGCTGGACTTCAGCCTCGACTCCGACCCCGTGCTGTCCGTCGCCGCGCCCGACCGGGCCGCGCCGCTCAGGCAGGACGTCGACGGTCTGTCGCGGGGATGGGCCACCGCGCGGGTGCTGCGGGTCGACCGCCGCAACCGGTTCGCCACGGACCCGGCGGCCGGGGGCCGTCGACGCATCCGGTTGGAACCCGCGTCGGACCACGCCGAGGAGCTGCCGGAGACCGCGGTGTTCCTCGGGCGTACGGACGAGGGGCGCCACATCTGGGCCCTGCCCGTGGAGGAGCTGCCCGATGACCCGGCGGTGGCGTCACTCCGGGTGACCGGAGCGGACCTGGTCGAGGGCGACGGCTCACTGGCCTCGCAGGCCCTCGCCCTGCTCGGCTGGCACCGGGACACCGTGCGGGGCCGGGAACCGCAGCACCATCCGCGCCGCGTGGACGCGGGCTGGGCCATCGAGGACCCGTTCCACGGAGGACCCGAGTACCCACGCACGGACCCGGCCGTGATCTGCCTGGTCCACGACGGTGGGCGCCGGGTGCTCCTGGCACGTCAACCGGTCTGGCCGGCCGGGATGTACTCCCACGTCGCCGGATTCGTGGAGGCGGGGGAGTCCCTGGAGGGTTGTGTCCGGCGCGAGGTGAAGGAGGAGGTCGGCGTGGAGGTCGACCGGGTCCGCTACCTCGGCAGCCAACCCTGGCCGTTCCCCCGCTCACTGATGGTGGGTTTCCACGCGGTCGGGGACCCGGACGCGCCGATCGTGCTCGAGGACGAGGAGATCAGTGAGGCCGCCTGGTTCGACGTCGACGAGGTCCGCGCCGCGCTCGACGGACGGGGCGACCTCATGGTGGCCCCACCGGTATCGATCGCCCACGTGATGCTCCGGTCGTGGGTCGCCGCGGTGGACCGTTAGGTGTGATGTCCAGGGAGGTTGGTCAGTCGGGTGACCGGTGGCCTTCCTCCGAGGGCGGAGTGGGCTCGATGCTGATTGTAGAAGTGCAACCACTGAGGTAGTCGCTCGTTGCGGGCGTCGGTGGACTCGTAGAAGCGGGCGTAGGCCCAGCCGTCGGCCAGGGTGCGGTGGAAACGTTCGATCTTGCCGTTGGTCTGTGGCCGGTATGGGCGGGTGCGCTTGTGCACGATCCCCAAGCTTGTGCAGGCGCCGCGCCAGGCGTGGGATCTGTAGGCCGAACCGTTGTCGGAGAGCACCCGCTCGACCGTGACCCCTCGGTCGGCGAACCAGGCCGCCGCGCGTTCAAGCACCCCGATGGCCGTGGCGGCTTTCTCGTCGGCGTGGATCTCGGCGTACGCCACCCGTGAGTGGTCATCGATGACGGTGTGCACGAACGCGGTGCCCAGACGGGGGCCGCGCACGCGACCTTTGCGTCGATCGGTATCTGTTGCTGCGCGATTGCGTAGCCCCTGCTGTTTGCCGACGTAACGCCAACCGCCGCCATCGGGGATGTTGCCGAATTTGGTCACATCAACGTGGATCAGGGAGCCGGGCCGGTCGTGTTCGTAGCGGCGCAGTGGCTCGCCGGTGACGCGGTCGATGCGCGAGAGTCGGTTGATTCGACACCGTACGAGCACGGCGTGCACGGTGGAGGCGGCGATCCCCAGACGGCCAGCGATCTGGATCGGCCCGAGTCGGTGTCTCCAGCGCAGTCGCACGATCTTGCGGACCATCACTGGGCAAGTGCGGTTCGGGCTCGTGCGGGGCCGTGAGCTGCGATCGGGCATGCCGGCCGGGCCCTGGGCGCGGTAGCGGTCGGCCCATTTCTTGGCGGTTCGGGGTGCGACCATGAACATTGTGGCCGCGGCGGAGTAGGTCCACCCGTCGTCGACGATCAGTCTTGCCAGCCGCAAACGGGTACGTGGGGTCAGGGTCGCGTTAGCGTGGGACACGAAGGCCTCCGGTCGGTGAAGCGTTGAACTAGACAGCTCCACTTCACAACCGGAGGCCTTCACCTGTCAGCTGAACTCACCATCGCGAATCGGGACAACCTCCCTGGACATCACAGTTAGGCGTCCGCGAGCTCGGCGAGCTTGGCCCGCACCTGGGAGGCCGGGGGGTTGGTGGCGGTGGTGCCGTCCGAGTACAGCGCCGTCGGGACGACACGGTTGCCGCCGTTGACGCTCTCGACGAACGCCGCGGCCTCGGCGTCGGCGTCCACGTCGATCTCCGTGTAACCGATCTCCTTCTCGTCCAGCAGCTTCTTGAGCCGGGTACAGAAGGGGCACCACGTGGTGGTGTAGAGGGTCAGGGCCTCGGCATCGTTCGTGAGATCGCTCATGACGGGGTCCAACGCTCGGAGACCGGGGAATCATCCCGGGGGAGGCCCACGGCGATGTGTCGGGGCCGGATGCCACCATGGTGGCGTGGATGACGTGCGGCGTGACCGGGACTCGGCCCTCGACGGACTGGACCCCCAGCAGCGGCGGGCAGTCCTGGCGCCCCGCGGACCCGTCTGCATCCTCGCGGGTGCGGGGACCGGCAAGACGCGCACCATCACCCGGCGCATCGCCCACCTGGTGACCACCGGACACGTCCGTGGGGACCAGGTCCTGGCCGTCACGTTCACCGCCCGCGCGGCAGGGGAACTGCGCATGCGGCTCGCCGGGCTGGGCGTGGCGGACGCGGGGACGGGGCCGGTCCAGGCGCGGACCTTCCACTCTGCGGCCCTGCGCAACCTCTCCTACTTCTGGCCGCGGGTCTACGGCGAGGAACCCTGGCAGCTGCTCGACGGACAGTTCCGGGCGGTCGCGCAGGCGGTCCGCCGGGTGGGGCTGGATCCCTCCACGGAGACGATCCGGGACGTCCTCACCGAGATCGGCTGGGCCAAGTCCAGTCTGCTCACCCCCGACACGTACGCCGAGCGGGCGGTCGCACTCAGTCGTGACCTCCCGGCCCCCGCCCCGGAGGTGGCGCGGGCGTTCCGGGCGTACGAGGATCTCAAGGTGTCGGGCCCGGTCCGCATGCTCGACTTCGACGATCTGCTGGGACACATGGCGGAACTGGTGGAGGAGGTCCCGGCGATCGCGGAGGAGTTCCGGGACCGCTACCGGTGCTTCGTGGTGGACGAGTTCCAGGACGTCACCCCCGCCCAGCAGCGCCTGCTGTCGGCCTGGCTCGGTCGGCGCGACGACCTCACCGTGGTGGGCGACGTCAACCAGACCATCTACTCCTTCGCCGGGGCCGATCCGGACTATCTGCTCGGATTCGCCGAGCGCTACCCGGAGGCGACCGTCGTCCGCCTGGAGTCGGACTACCGGTCCACCCCGCAGGTGGTCGACCTGGCCAACGCGGTGATCGGGGCCGGCGCGGGGCGGTTCCGATCAGCCGGTCTCACCCTCCGAGGAATGCGTCCGGCGGGGCCCGACCCCGTCCTCACCGAGTATCCGGACGAGGACGCGGAGGCGGAGGCGGTCGCCGGGGCGATCGCCGATCTGGTCCACGGTGGGCTCGACCCCTCGGAGGTCGCGGTCCTCTACCGCGTCAATGCGCAGTCGGAGCGCATCGAGGCCGCGCTGGACGAGGTGGGGATCGGTTATCGGCTCAAGGGTGGGGAGGGCTTCTTCGACCGGACGGTGATCAGGCGCGCGATGTCGGCGATCGACAGACTGGTCGACGGCACCGACGAGGCGGTCACGGAGGAGCACTCCGCGCTCACCGACCCCACCGACGTCGCGCGGGTGATCCGGGCGTCACTGGAACCGTTGGGTCTCACGGCCGCCGAGCCGTCGGGCGCCCAGGCCCGGGAGAAGTGGGAGTCGCTGACCGCGCTGATGGGCCTCGTGGAGGAGATCGCCACCACCGAGGACCGCCCCGGACTACTCCCGGTGGTCGCCGGTCTGAGAGCCCGCGCCGCCGCGAGGCACGCCCCTGACCAGCGCGGGGTGACCCTGGCGTCGTTCCACGCCGCCAAGGGGCTCGAATGGGATGCGGTGTTCCTCCTCGGGGTGCACGAGGGCAGCCTGCCCATCAGTCACGCGATCAAGGCCGGGCCGGACGCCATCGAGGAGGAGCGGCGACTGCTGTACGTGGGGGTCACCCGGGCACGGGAGCACCTGTCCGTCTCGTGGAGCCGCAGCCGACGGGCCGGGGGCCGCGCCACTCGCCGTCCCAGCCGCTTCCTCGACCCGGTCCGCCCGGCACCGGCGCCCGGGGGAAGCCGCCAGACGTCCGACTCCCCGGACAAGGGGCGTTGTCGCGGATGCGGGGAGCGGCTCACCGGGCCGATGCACCGGGCGCTGGGATCGTGCCCCGACTGCTCGGTGGAGGTCGACACCGGGTTGTTCGAGCGGCTGCGCGACTGGCGCAGGGAGACGTCGGAACGCATCGGCAAGCCCGCGTACACGGTGTTCACCAACGACACTCTCGTGCAGATCGCCCGCGAGCGTCCCGCGGACACCCGGGCGCTCGGGCGCATCGGCGGGATCGGGGCGCACAAGCTCGGCGAGTACGGGGACGATGTCCTCCGCCTGGTCAGGGAGGGCTGATCCCGGCCGGTCCGGTGTGGCTCACTCCTCGTCGGGGAAGATCTCCGGCATCCAGCGATGGACGATCTGCCGGTACGGGGCGGTCGCCTCGAGCTGGCACAGCATGCCCACCGAGGCCGAGAGCACCCGGTGGATGAGGACGTACTCGCGGGGAAGCGTGAAGGACCGCGAGGTCCGGAACTCACGGCCGGAGACGTCCCCGTACACCGCCATGATCCCCTGCATCCACTTGCGGTCGAAGTGGAACTCGGGCTTGCGCATCGGCTCGATGAAGGGCCCGAGGAAGGCCATCGCGTCCGCGGGGTCCAACCCGCCCCGGCCCACGTACCCGGAGCGCGTCATGAGGGCGAGCAGCTCCTCGGACTCCCCGGCCAGCGCGAGCCGCATCATCGAGGTGAGGACCGCGGGCATGCCGTCCGGTAGCGGGAGTGACGCCCCGAAGTCCAGCACCACCATCCGACCGTCGTCCGCGAGGAGGAAGTTGCCGGGGTGCGGGTCGCCGTGCATCATCCGCGCGCGGGCGGGGGAACAGAATTGGAACTCCGCCAGCAGTCCACCGGCCCGGTCGCGCTCCTCCTGGGTCCCGCTCGCGGCGATCCGGCCGAGCGTGCGGCCCTCGGCCCACTCGGTGACCAGGACCTTCGGGGCGGAGGCGAGCACGGCGGGGACGCGGATCAGCGGGTCGTCGCGGAACGCGGCGGCGAACACCCGCTGCGTGTCGGCCTCCCCCCGGTAGTCCAGTTCGGCCACGGCGCTGTCGTACAACTCGTCGATGACCCCTTTGACGTCGGTGCCGGGGTTGAGGGGCCGCAGGAGCGGGGAGAGACGTCGGAGCTGACGGAGGTCCGACCGCAACGCCTCGTCGGCCCCGGGGTACTGGATCTTCACCGCCACCTCCCGACCGTCCGACCAGACCGCGCGGTGCACCTGCCCGATCGAGGCCGCGGCGGCCGCGGAGGTGTTGAACTCGGCGAACCGCTCCCGCCACCGCAGGCCGAGTTGGGTGTCGAGGACCTGCTCGACCTCGGCGGGGGGCAGCGGCGGAGCCTCGGCCTGGAGCTTGGTGAGCGCCTCGCGGAACGGGCCCGCGTACTTGTCGGGCATCCCGGCCTCGAACACGCTGAGAGCCTGACCCACCTTCATCGCCCCGCCCTTGAGCTCTCCGAGCACGGCGAAGACCTGTTCGGCCGCCTGGTCGGCCAGCTCCTCGGTCAGTACGCCCTCGCCCTTGCCCAGAGCTCGACGTCCCAGCGACCCGGCGGCTCGTCCGGCGATTCCCAGGGGCAGGCCTGCGAGGCGCGCTGCTCGGCGGGATGAGGTGCGGGGGAGATCGGCCACGCCTCCAATCATGACAGAGGATGCCGATATGTCGCCGCGCCGCAGGTACAGCGATCGGAGGACGGCCATTCGAGCCTTCTCCACAGCCCCTCGGCGGGATTGATCTCGACGGACGCCCCGATGGTCTGGAGGGGGCGGTCGGCCTCACGGCTGGCGGAGACCTCGGCGAGGACCAGGGCGGCTGCCGCCGTGAGCGCGGGCACTCCGGCCGAGGGGGATCGGCCGACGAGCTGGGCGGCGACGAACGGCCACCGCGGGTCACGTCCGGCGCGGAACAGGTCCACGA
>NZ_JAALEF010000030.1:2500-5366 GCF_014145245.1 Dietzia sp. B44
GTAGCAGCGGGCCCGTGAAATCTGCTGTGAATCTGCCGGGACCACCCGGTAAGCCTAAATACTCCTTGGTGACCGATAGCGGATTAGTACCGTGAGGGAATGGTGAAAAGTACCCCGGGAGGGGAGTGAAATAGTACCTGAAACCGTGTGCTTACAATCCGTCAGAGGCTTTCGGGCTGATGGCGTGCCTTTTGAAGAATGAGCCTGCGAGTTAGTGGTATGTCGCGAGGTTAACCCGTGTGGGGAAGCCGTAGCGAAAGCGAGTCCTAATAGGGCGAGTATAGTGGCATGCTCTAGACCCGAAGCGGAGTGATCTACCCATGGCCAGTGTGAAGCGACGGTAAGACGTCGTGGAGGCGCGAACCCACTTAGGTTGAAAACTGAGGGGATGAGTTGTGGGTAGGGGTGAAAGGCCAATCAAACTCCGTGATAGCTGGTTCTCCCCGAAATGCATTTAGGTGCAGCGTCGCATGTTTCACCTCGGAGGTAGAGCTACTGGATGGCCGATGGGCCCTACAAGGTTACTGACGTCAGCCAAACTCCGAATGCCGAGGTGTGAGAGTGCGGCAGTGAGACTGTGGGGGATAAGCTTCATAGTCGAGAGGGAAACAGCCCAGATCGCCGGCTAAGGCCCCTAAGCGTGTACTAAGTGGAAAAGGATGTGGGATCGCTGAGACAGCCAGGAGGTTGGCTTAGAAGCAGCCACCCTTGAAAGAGTGCGTAATAGCTCACTGGTCAAGTGGTCCTGCGCCGACAATTTAGCGGGGCTCAAGTACACCGCCGAAGCCGCGGCACTCACACAATAACCTCCTCCGGGCAGGTGTGTGGGTGGGTAGGGGAGCGTCGTGTGGCCATAGAAGCGTCGGAGTGATCCAGGCGTGGAGGCCACACGAGTGAGAATGCAGGCATGAGTAGCGAATGACGAGTGAGAAACTCGTCCGCCGAATGATCAAGGGTTCCTGGGTCAAGCTAATCTGCCCAGGGTGAGTCGGGACCTAAGGCGAGGCCGACAGGCGTAGTCGATGGACAACGGGTTGATATTCCCGTACCCGTGTGTGCGCGCCCATGGTGAATCAGTGATACTAACCGCCCTGAATGGCCTAGAGCATCCTTCGGGATGACGTGGTCTGGATGCGCGGGACCTGATCTGGTAGTAGCCAAGCGATGGGGTGACGCAGGAAGGTAGCTGGGCCAGTCAGTGGTTGTACTGGTGTAAGAGTGTAGGCCGTGACATAGGCAAATCCGTGTCACATCAAGGCTGAGACTTGATGCATACCCGTTGTGGGGAATTCAGTGATCCTATGCTGCCGAGAAAAGCCTCTAGTGAGTTCATACACGGCCCGTACCCCAAACCGACACAGGTGATCAGGTAGAGAATACCAAGGCGATCGAGAGAACTGTGGTTAAGGAACTCGGCAAAATACCCCCGTAACTTCGGGAGAAGGGGGGCCATGCCCGGTGAACATCTTCACGGTGGGAGCTGGGTGTGGTCGCAGAGACCAGAGAGAAGCGACTGTTTACTAAAAACACAGGTCCGTGCGAAGACGTAAGTCGATGTATACGGACTGACGCCTGCCCGGTGCTGGAAGGTTAAGAGGACCGGTTAGCCGCAAGGCGAAGCTGAGAATTTAAGCCCCAGTAAACGGCGGTGGTAACTATAACCATCCTAAGGTAGCGAAATTCCTTGTCGGGTAAGTTCCGACCTGCACGAATGGCGTAACGACTTCTCTGCTGTCTCGACCACAGACTCGGCGAAATTGCACTACGAGTAAAGATGCTCGTTACGCGCGGCAGGACGAAAAGACCCCGGGACCTTTACTATAGCTTGGTATTGGCGTTCGATTCGGTTTGTGTAGGATAGGTGGGAGACTGTGAAGCATGCACGCCAGTGTGTGTGGAGTCGTTGTTGAAATACCACTCTGATCGTATTGGACGTCTAACCTCGGCCCATGATCTGGGTTAGGGACAGTGCCTGGTGGGTAGTTTAACTGGGGCGGTTGCCTCCTAAAGAGTAACGGAGGCGCCCAAAGGTTCCCTCAGCCTGGATGGCAATCAGGTGTTGAGTGCAAGTGCACAAGGGAGCTTGACTGTGAGACTGACACGTCGAGCAGGGACGAAAGTCGGGACTAGTGATCCGGCACCGGCAAGTGGAAGCGGTGTCGCTCAACGGATAAAAGGTACCCCGGGGATAACAGGCTGATCTTCCCCAAGAGTCCATATCGACGGGATGGTTTGGCACCTCGATGTCGGCTCGTCGCATCCTGGGGCTGGAGTAGGTCCCAAGGGTTGGGCTGTTCGCCCATTAAAGCGGCACGCGAGCTGGGTTTAGAACGTCGTGAGACAGTTCGGTCTCTATCCGCCGCGCGCGTAAGAAACTTGAGGAAAGCTGTCCCTAGTACGAGAGGACCGGGACGGACGAACCTCTGGTGTGCCAGTTGTTCCACCAGGAGCATCGCTGGTTAGCTACGTTCGGAAGGGATAACCGCTGAAAGCATCTAAGCGGGAAGCCTGTTCCAAGATGAGGTTTCTCACCACCTTGCGTGGTTAAGGCCCCCCACAGACCATGGGGTTGATAGGCCGGAACTGGAAGCGCAGCAATGCGTGGAGGTGACCGGTACTAATCGGCCGAGGGCTTACACACAAATAAGCCAAAGAATTTGTTACGCGTCCACTGTGCAGTATCTGAAACAACACACCCATCCGCGGTCTCGATCGCGGGTCGGGCCTTGTTTCACAGAGTTACGGCGGCCATAGCGGCAGGGAAACGCCCGGTCCCATTCCGAACCCGGAAGCTAAGCCTGCCAGCGCCGATGGTACTGCACTCGTGAGGGTGTGGGAGAGTAGGTCACCGCCGAACACAACTTCA
>NZ_JAALEF010000343.1:0-1598 GCF_014145245.1 Dietzia sp. B44
GGCGGGCCTGCGGGTCGCGGTCGCCCTAGCCGCGCTGGTGGCCACCGGGTCGTGGGTCGTCCAGGCCTCGCCCGAGTACGCCGCGGCCGCGGGCGCGAACCAACGGGCGGGCAGGATGGTCGACAGTCACGATCTGCGGGCCTTCGACTGGCTCTCCGAGCAGCCACAGGCGTATTCGGGCCTGATCTACACCAACCCGGACGAGGGGTCGGGGTGGATGTACGCCACCAACGGGCTGCCCTCGACCGCACGCCACTACCTGCAGTCGGGCTCCACCGCACCGCTCACCACCCACTTGTTCTTCAGCATGGACCGGGCCGGGACCGACCCGAGGGTCGACGCCGCTCTCGACGAACTCGGCGTGACCTACGTGTACGTCAGCCCGCCCAATTACTGGGGATTCCAGAAGCCCAACGACCACCTGCTCCGGCTCGACCAGACCCCGGGCCTGGTCAAGGTCTACTCGGACTCCCAGGTGCGGATCTTCGCGGTCCGTGCCGCCTTCACCGAGGCCGAGCTCGCCCGGATCCTGGCCGACTCGCCGTTCCCGCCCGATGGACGTACGCCGCTGACCCGCGCCACCGCGCTGTACGGACGGGAGTGAGCGGGCCGGCCCGGGCCGGGTCGTATCCTTGGAGCTGTTGTCCGACAGGGCGCCGCGGCGGGTTCGCCGCACATCGGGAGGGGATCTGAATGAAGGCACTCGTGACGGGTGGGGCCGGGTTCATCGGGTCGACCCTGGTGGACCGCTTGCTGTCCGAGGGACACGAGGTGACGGTCGTCGACGACCTGTCACGGGGTCGGCTGGAGAACCTCACGAGCGCCCGCGAGGCCGGTTCGCGGTTCACCTTCCGGCAGGTGGACCTGACCGACCCCGCGATCGGGGACCTGGTGGCGGACCTCGCCCCGGAGGTCGTGTTCCACCTGGCCGCGCAGATCGACGTCCGCCTGTCGGTGGAGGACCCGGTGCATGACGCCGAGGTCAACGTGGTGGGCACCGTCCGGCTGGCCGACGCCGCCCGACGGGCCGGGGTGCGGCGGATCGTCTTCACCTCCTCGGGGGGATCGATCTACGGACCCGTCACCGACCTGCCGGTGGCCGAGTCTCGGCCGGTGGACCCGATGAGCCCCTACGCGGCGGGCAAGGTCGCGGGCGAGGTCTACCTGGAGATGTTCGCCAAGCTGTACGGCATCGAGTGGGCGGGCGTGGCGCCGGCCAACGTGTACGGGCCGCGTCAGGACCCGCACGGCGAGGCCGGGGTGGTGGCGATCTTCGCCCAGCGCCTGCTGGCCGGGGAGCAGACCCGGGTCTTCGGGGACGGGGGCAACACCCGGGACTACGTGTTCGTCGACGACGTGGTGGACGCCTTCGTTCGCGCCGCGACCGTTCCGGCCGCCGCCGGACTGCGCTTCAACGTGGGCACCGGAATCGAGACCAGCGACCGCGAACTGCACACCCTGGTGGCCGCGGCGGCGGGATCGGGGGACGACCCCGAGTACGCACCCGCGCGTCTGGGGGACGTCGCACGCTCGGCGCTGGACGCCGGCCGCGCCGCCGATGTGCTGGGCTGGACGCCGCGGGTCCCGATCACCGAGGG
>NZ_JAALEF010000344.1:0-3327 GCF_014145245.1 Dietzia sp. B44
ATCGCCCGGCGAATCCCGGGGTGCCGGGGCGGCTTCTCCCGCGGCCCGCACCCCGGGGTCCGTTTCTCGCGCGGCCGCGACCCGGCCTCACGAGAACGCCTTGGTCGCCAGGCCGAGCACGTCCGGATAGCGGCGCAGCTGGGCGCCTCCGTCGACGGCCAGGTCCTCCCCCGTCATCCAGGGCGAGTCGGCGAGGTAGAGCACCGCCCGGGCGACGTCCTCCGCGGTGCCCCGGTGCGTCACCGCCGCGTTCTCGGCGTACTCCTCGGCGAGCCCGGGGATCTGCAGGACCGGTTCGGTGAGCGGGGTGACGAGGAACCCTGGCGAGACCGTGTTCACCCGGACCCCCCGCTCCCCGAGCTCGAGCGCGGCCACCTGCGCGAGCATCACCAGGCCCGCCTTGGCAGCGCAGTACGCGGCCATCCCCCGGCCGGGTTGCCGCGCGTTGAGCGAGGCGATGGCGACGATCGAGCCGCCCTCGACGACGACCCGACCGGCGTGCTTGAGCACGAGGAACGCGCCGGTGAGGCACACGTCCACCACCCGCCTGAACTCCGCGGTGTCGTGGTCGGTGACCATCCCGAGCGTGCTCACCCCGGCCGTGGTGACGACCAGTTCAGGGGCGATACCGGAGAACAGCGCCTCCACCGACGACTCGTCCACCACGTCGACGACCCGGTGTTCGTGGCCCCGGGCCGGGGCGTCGGCCGGGCCGGCCAACTCGGCCGCGCGCGCCTCGGCGAGGTCGCCGTTGACGTCGGCCACCGTCACCCGCCACCCGTCGGAGGCCAGCTGCCGCGCCGTGGCCCATCCGATCCCGGATGCGCCACCGACCACCACCGCGTGCCGCCTACCGGTCGTGTCGTCCGCCATTTCCGCCTCCGTCCGGGATGGGGCCCGGGGCGGGGTGCCCCGTCAGCGCGCGCGGGACGCTGTTGACGCCCGTCAATCCCTGGCCATAATCTAGGACCGCAATGTGATTCGCGCCATAGCTTTCCGGCGCGGCGGTCCCCGGCCCGAAGAGGTTTCCATGACACCCACCCCCACTGTCGCCGTCATCGGCGCGGGCATCAGCGGTCTCACCACCCTCAAGATGCTCGACGACTACGGCATCGAGGCGGTGGGCTTCGAGGCGTCCGACCGGATCGGCGGGAACTGGGCGTTCGACAACCCCAACGGGAGCTCGAGCGCGTACCGGTCGCTGCACATCGACACCTCCAAGCATCAGCTGAGCTTCCGGGACTTCCCCATGCCCGAGGAGTTCCCGGACTTCCCGCACCACTCGCAGATCAAGCAGTACCTCGACGACTACGCCGAGGCCTTCGACCTGCTGCGCCGCATCGAGTTCGAGAACCGGGTCCTGCACGCCGAACGGCTCGAGGGCGGCGGCTGGGAGCTGACCACCGAACGCACCGGCACCCGCCGCTTCGACGCGCTGGTGGTGGGCAACGGACACCACTGGGACCCGCGGTTCGGCGACTTCCCGGGCGAGTTCACCGGCGAGATGATCCACTCGCACGCCTACGTCGACCCGTGGGACCCGCTCGAGCTGCTGGACAAGCGCATCCTCGTGGTGGGCCTGGGCAACAGCGCCGCCGACATCGCGGTGGAGCTGTCCTCCAAGGTGATGCGGAACGAGGTGGTGATCTCCACCCGGTCTGGCGCGTGGATCGTCCCGAAGTACATCGCCGGCAAGCCGGCCGACAAGTACTTCGCCACGTTCCCGTTCCTGCCCTACTCGTGGCAGCGCAAGGCCATCCAGGCCATGCAACCGATGTCGGCGGGCCGGCCGGAGTCCTACGGACTGCCCAAGCCCAACCACAAGTTCTTCGAGGCGCACCCCACCCAGTCCGTCGAGTTGCCGCTCCGACTCGGCTCGGGGGACATCACGGCCAAGGGCAACATCGCCCGGTTCGAGGGGCGGACCGTGCACTTCGAGGACGGCACGGCGCAGGAGTTCGACGTCGTCATCCAGGCCACCGGCTACAACACCTCGTTCCCCTTCTTCGACCCCGAGTTCCTCAGCGCCGACGCCCACAACCACGTGCCGCTCTACAAGCGGATGTTCTCCCCGGGCATCGACGACCTCGTGATGGTCGGCTTCGCCCAGTCCACGCCCACGCTGTTCCCGTTCGTCGAGGCCCAGGCCCGGCTGGCGGCCGCGTGGGCGGCCGGCCTGTACCGCACGCCGGACCGGGCGGAGATGGAGCAGGTCATCGTGGCCGACGAGAAGAAGTACATCGGGCACATGCTCGACACCCCGCGGCACCAACAACAGGTGGACTACTTCCTCTACGAGCACGACCTGCGGACCCGGGAGATCCCGGAGGGCCGCGAGCGCGCGGCCCGCTCCGGCGGGATGATCCGGACGGCGGCACACGCATGAGCGGGAACGGCACCTCCGGCGAGGGCGCGAACGGTTCACCCCGCGGCGATCGACGCCGCGAGGCCCTGTTGGCCGAGCTCGACCGGCAGCTGCGCACCACCAAACTCGACGACATCTCGGTGGCCGACCTCACCGACGCGGCCGGCATCACCCGATCGGCGTTCTACTTCTACTTCGACTCCAAGGCCGCGGCGGTGACCGTGTTGCTCTCCTCCATCCAGGCGACCGCCGCCAAGTCGAACGACATGCTGGTGAACTCCGACGGCCGCTTCCGGTCCCGCGTGTCGACCACGCTGAGCCGCCTGGCGGACCGGATGGTCGACAACGCGCACGTCTACCGTGCCCTGCTCACCGCGCGGACCACGCACGAACCCATGCGCCGCCTCTGGGACGAGGGGCGGGCCGAGCTGGCGACGCCCATCGCCGAGTACATCCGCTCCGAGCGGGCGGCCGGCCGGGCCCCCGAGGGGGCCGACCCGGACTCGCTCGCCACCGCCCTGATCCAGATCAACGAATCGGTTCTCGAACACCTCGTCTACGACCCCGGTGCGGATCGCGAGCCCATGATCGCCACCGCCTCGGACCTGTGGGTCCGGGCCATCTACGGCCGCCCGGACCCGGAGGTCGACAACCCAGGAGAACCCTCGTGACCAGCCAGATCACCCCCGTCGACCTCGACTTCCGCTCCGGGGGGGACACCTGCCGCGGGTGGTTCCTGCCCGCGGCCGGGACGGATCGGGCACCGTGCGTCGTCCTGGCACACGGGCTGGGCGGAACGGCCGACTCGGGTCTGCTCCAGTTCGCCGAGGCCTTCGCCGCCGCCGGGTACGCGGCGTTCGCGTTCGACTACCGCGGCTTCGGACGGTCTGACGGCGGGCCCCGACAGGTCGTCTCGCCGTCGCGGCAGCAGGACGACGTCCGGGCGGCGGTCGCCGCTGTCG
>NZ_JAALEF010000345.1:0-5661 GCF_014145245.1 Dietzia sp. B44
CGAACGCCGCCGAACTCGTCGTCGTCGCACTCATTACCGACCAACCTCCCCCCGCGGCGCCTGTATCGAACATACGTACTACTCTAACGTCACCACCTCACTAGCGCAAGTGTTCGAATCACCCGTCACTCGATGTCGGACCTCCGCGCTACACTCACCGCATGACCGAACCGCCCGTCTCCCCCGTCGACCGCGCCTTCGACGTACTGCGGGTGACGGCGGCGGGAACCGGCCTGACACTGAGCGAGATCTCCCGCGAGGCCGGGCTGGCCAAGTCCACGACCCTTCGCCTCCTGGCCGCACTCGAGCGAAACGATGCGGTCACGCGCATCGGCCAGCGCTATCGACTGGGGCCGCTGGTGCATGAGCTGGATCCGATTCCTGCCTCGCCGGCATACGAGCGGACCCGCCGCGTACTCACACCGTTCCTCGCGCACCTCTTCGAGGCGACCCGGGCGACGGTGCACCTGGCCACGCTGCACGGTGACGAGGTGGTGTACCTCAACAAGCTGCACGGTCCGCGGCCGATCCCGTCACCGTCGCGGATCGGCGGCGGACTGCCGGCCTATTGCACCGGAGTGGGCAAGGCGATGTTGGCGTTCGACGACGCCGCCGCCGAGCGGGTGTCGCAGGGCCCGCTGATCGCCTGGACCGACACCACGCTCACCTCGCCGGATGCGCTCGCCGTGGAGCTGGCGGAGATCCGGCGCAGAAGGCGATCGGTGGATCGCGCCGAGCTCACGCCCGGCCTCTACTGCGTGGCCGCACCCGTGTTCGACGACGACGAGGACGGCGCCTGCGGAACCCTAGCGGTGGCGGCGCTCTCCGCTAGCGCGGCGGACGGTGCTGCACTCACTCGCCTGGAGCCACTGGTCACCAGGGTGGCCGCGGCCGCCAGTCGCGCGATGGCGACGGACCGGACGTGACGAGGGCCGAGGGAACGTGAGCGCCGCAGCCGAACCCCCGCACTGGCTGCACCCCCGCGCTAGCGGAACTCCATGGTCACGTCCCCCAGGCCCGCGAACTCGGCGCGGAAGGAATCGCCGGGCGCGGCGTCCATCGCGCGGATCGCGGTGCCGGGCAGGATCACGTCTCCCTTGCGCAGGCGGACGCCGAACTTGGCGACCGTCGAGGCCAACCAGCCCACCGAATTGAGCGGGTTGCCCAGGACCGCGTCGGAGCGGCCGGACGCGAGGAACTCGCCGTTCTTGTAGAGGGTCGCATCGATCGCGGCGACGTCCAGGTCCGTCAGCCGCACGCGCTGCTGCCCGACGACATACCCGCAGGACGACGCGTTGTCGGCGATCGTGTCGGGCAGGGTGATCTTCCAGTCGCGGATGCGCGAGTCGATCAGCTCGATCGAGGGCACGACCCACTCGATGGCGGCAGCGGCCTCCTCCTGCGAGCACCCCTCCGGCGGGATGTCGGCGCCGAGGATGAAGCCCACCTCGACCTCGACGCGCGGGAAGCAGAACCGGGCAGCCTCGACCGGCGCGCCCTCCGGGTACTCCATGGTGTCGAGGAGATGGCCGTAGTCGGGTTCGTCGACGCCCATCATCTCCTGCATGGCCTTGGAGGCCAGACCCACCTTGTGTCCGGTGACCACCGCGCCGGCGGCGAGCTTGCGGCGGATGTTGACGAGCTGGATCTCGAACGCGTCGTCCGGGGTCATCTCGGGATGGTGGTCGGTGAGCGGCGCGATGGGCGCCACGTCGGCCTCGGCGTCCCAGAGTCGCTGGGCGAGTGTGGAGCGGGTCTCCTCGTTGAGCATGACCGGGATGCTACCTCGACCGTGTGGCGCTCGAGCCCCCGGTTCTATAACGTGTTCTACATGGCAGACCAGGAGTTCGACGTCGTCGTCGTCGGTAGCGGTGGAGCAGGCATGACGGCCGCCCTCGCAGCAGCGAAGAAGGGCCTCAGCGTGGTCCTCGTGGAGAAAGCACCGCACTATGGCGGCTCCACCGCCCGTTCCGGCGGCGGCGTGTGGATCCCGGGGAACTCCGTCCTCCGACGGGACGGCGTCCAGGACACCCCGGAGGCCGCCCGGACCTACCTCCGGGCGATCGTCGGCGACGTCGTGGCCCCGGAACGGATCGACGCGTACGTCGACCGTGGCCCCGAGGTCCTGGACTTCGTCCTCGCCAACTCCCCCCTCGAGATGGAGTGGGTGGTCGACTACTCGGACTACTACCCCGAGTCCCCGGGAGGACGACTCGGCGGCAGATCCGTCGAGCCCAAGCCGTTCGACCTGCGCCAGTTGGGTTCCGAGGCCGCGCGGCTCGAGCCCCCCTACGCCAAGGCTCCGGCGAACATGGTGGTCAAGCAGTCCGACTACCGCTGGCTCAACCTCCTCCAGCGCCCCACCACCAAGGGTTTCCGGCGCTCCGTCCGTGTGACGATGCGCATGCTGCTGGCGAAGGCCCGCGGGGCCAACATGGTGGGCATGGGCCGCGCGCTCATCGCCGCCATGCGCAAGGGCCTCCTGGACGCGGGTGTCCCGGTGTGGCTCAACACGCCGATGACCGGTCTGGTCACCGAGGGCAGCGGGTTGGACGAGCGGGTCGTGGGCATCACCGTGACCCGCGGCGGCGAGGAGCAGACCCTCCGCGCCCGACGTGGCGTGATCATCGGCTCGGGCGGGTTCGAGCACAACCAGGAGATGCGGGACAAGTACCAGCGTCAGCCCATCCCCACCTCGTGGACGGTCGGCGCCGCCGGCAACACCGGCGAGGGGATCGAGTACATGGAGAAGGTGGGGGCGGAACTGGCCTTCATGGAGGACGCCTGGTGGGGTCCCACGATCCTGCTCCCCCGCGGTCCGTGGTTCGCGCTCGCCGAGCGCTCGCTGCCCTGTTCGTTCCTCGTCAACTCGCGCGGCGAGCGGTTCATGAACGAGTCGCTGCCGTACGTCGAGGCCGGGCACCGGATGTACGGCGGGGAGTACGGGCAGGCCCCCGCCGACCAGCAGGGCGCCGAGGGCGAGAACGTCCCGGCCTGGATCATCTTCGACCAGGAGTACAAGAACCGGTATCTCTTCGCCGGACTGCAGGCGAAGCAGCCGCTGCCGAAGAAGTGGCTCGAGACGGAGAACTTCCACAAGGCCGACACGCTCGCCGAGCTCGCCGGACTGATCGGCGTCCCGGGGGACGCGCTGGAGAAGACGGCCGCCCGGTTCAACGGCTTCGCCGAGAGAGGCGTGGACGAGGACTTCCAGCGGGGCGTCTCGGGGTACGACCACTACTACGGCGACCCCACCAACAAGCCCAACCCGAGCCTCGGTCCCGTCCGCAAGGCACCGTTCTTCGCCGCCAAGATGGTGCCCGGGGACCTCGGGACCAAGGGCGGGGCGAACACCGACGTCCACGGCCGCGTCCTCCGCTCGGACGGCTCCGTGATCCAGGGGCTCTACGCCGCCGGCAACGCGTCGTCGCCGGTCATGGGCCACACCTACGCCGGGCCCGGGGCGACCATCGGCCCCGCGATGGTCTTCGGGTACCTCGCGGTCGAGCACATGCTGGCCGGCGCCGCCGCCGGGTCCACCACCACCGGACCGACCACCACCGACAAGACGGGAGTCTGACCGTGCCGATCGACCTCTCGATTGCCCTGGGGGCCGAGCTTCCCTCGCAGGAGTTCTCCTGGACAGCCTCGGACGTTGCGCTCTACGCACTCGGAGTCGGCGCGGCCGGGGACCCCATGGACACCGCCGGGCTGGACTACGTGGACGACCTGCATCCCAAGGTGTTGCCGTCGTTCGCCACCGTCGCCGCCACGATGAACGTCACGGAGGCGCCGCGGGTGTCCTTCCCCGGGGTCGAGATCGACCTGGCCAAGGTCGTGCACGGTAGCCAGTCCGTCGAGGTGCACCGCCCGATCCCCGCGGCCGGCACCGCCGTCACCACGACCAGGATCGCCGAGATCCAGGACAAGGGTTCGGCCGCGGTGATCATCCAGGAGTCCGAGACGGTCTCCGCCGAGGGTGAGAAGCTGTGGACCTCTCGATCCGGGATCTTCGCCCGTGGCGAGGGAGGCTTCGGTGGCGAGCGCGGGACCTCCGAGAAGGTGCAGTACCCCGAGCGGGACGCCGACCACACCATCGAGGTCGCGAGCCTGCCCCAGCAGGCGCTGCTCTACCGCCTCTGCGGGGACCGCAACCCCCTGCACTCCGATCCCGCGTTCGCCGAGGCGGCCGGGTTCCCGCGCCCGATCCTCCACGGTCTGTGCTCCTACGGCATGGTGCTGCGGGCCGTCGTGGACGAGGTCCTGGGCGGCGACGTCGAGCGGGTCCGCGGCTACGGCGTGACGTTCGGCGGCATCTTCTTCCCCGGCGAGACCATGCGCGTCCGCGTGTGGGAGGACGGCTCGCGACTGCTCGTGGCGGCCACGGCCGCCGAGCGGGACGACGCCCCCGTGCTCAAGAACGTGGTGGTCGACCTCGCCTGACCGCGCGACGCGCCCCCGATACCCCACTCCCGATACGACGAACGCCCCGCAGCCACCGCCGCGGGGCGTTCGTCGTGCCGGCGTTCGTCGTGCCAGGGGTTCAGCAGAGCGCGCGGAACCGCTCCACCAACCGGATCCGGCCGGGGGCGTCCATCGCCATCGGCGTGACCGTGAGGGTGGTGGCCCCGGCCTCACGGAACGCCTCGACCCGCTCGGCCACGTACGACTCGGGGCCGATCAGCGAGACCGACCGGACCAGCTCGTCGGGCACCGCGGCCGCGGCCTCGTCCTTCTTGCCGTCCAGGTACAGGTCCTGGATGCGGGCGGCCTCGTCCTCGTAGCCGTAGCGGCACGCGAGCTCGTTGTAGAAGTTCTTGCCGCGGGCGCCCATCCCACCGATGTAGAGGGCCAGGTGCGGGCGCACGAAGTCCAGGTAGCCCGGCACCTCGTTCTCCTCGCAGATCGCCAGCGGGGGTCCGGCGTAGACCTCGAGCTCTCCGAGAGAGGGATCGCGCTTCTCACGCCCCTTGGCCAGCGGCTCACCCCACGCGAGGTGGGCCTTCTCGGGGTGGAAGAAGATCGGCTGCCAGCCATCGGCGATCTCGGCGGCCAGCTGCACGTTCTTCGGCCCGAGCGCCGCCAGCACGATCGGGATGTTCTCGCGCACCGGGTGGTTGATGAGCTTGAGCGGCTTGCCCAGGCCCGTGCCCTGGTCGGCGGGCAGCGGGATCTGGTACTTGGCCCCGTCGTGCACGAGCTTCTCCCGGCGCCACACCTTGCGGCAGATCTCGATGACCTCGCGCGTGCGGCCCAGCGGCGCGTCGTAGCGCACGCCGTGGAAGCCCTCGACGACCTGCGGGCCGGAGGCGCCGAGGCCCAGGATGAAGCGGCCGTCGGAGACGAAGTCCAGCCCGGCGGCGGTCATGGCAGTCAGGGTGGGTGTGCGGGTGTAGATCTGCAGGATGCCCGAGGCCAGCTCCATGGTCGAGGTCTTGGCCGCGAGGTACCCGAGCTGGCTCACCGCGTCGAACGAGTAGGCCTCGGGGACGAACGCGATGTCCAGCCCCGCCCGCTCGAGGTCCGCGGCCTCCGCGGCCGTCTCGGCGAAGCCGCCGCTGTAGTTGAGAGCCATTCCGATGCGCATGCGGGTAACGCTACCGGGGGGCCGCGGCACCCCGTCCGCGGGCCGCCACGGCCCCGGCCCGGGTCGCCCCGGTC
>NZ_JAALEF010000346.1:0-2612 GCF_014145245.1 Dietzia sp. B44
CGGGCTCGGCGCCGAGCGCGTGGAGGATCCGGACGGCCCCCGGCCCGGACACCCCGGCGCCGAGGACGAGCACGCGGGCGCCGGCGAGGTCGCGGATGTCCACACGCTCTCGTGTCACGTCCGTCATCCCGTCGAGCTCGCGAGCCAGTCACCGTAGAACAGCGCGATGGCCAGGCCACAGGAGATGGCCACGAGGAGCCAGAACCTGATGGTCACGGTCGTCTCGGCCCACCCGCCGTTCTCGAAGTGATGGTGGATGGGTGTCATCCGGAACGGACGACGGCCGGTGGTGCGGAACGCCGCGACCTGGATGAGCACCGAGACGAACTCGATCACGAAGACCGCGGCGACGACGACCATGAGGAGCTCGGTCCGCGAGACCACCGAGACTCCGGCGACGATGCCGCCCAGGAACATCGACCCCGTGTCGCCCATGAAGATCTTGGCCGGCGCCGCGTTCCACCACAGGAAGCCCAGGCACGCCCCGAGCGCGGCGGAGCACACCACGGCGATGTCGAGGGGATCCCGGACCTGGTAACACCCGGACAGGTCCACCCCCTCCGCCGTGGAGAAGCACGAGTACCGGAACTGCCAGAAGCTGAACACCACGTAGGTGCCCATGACCATGGCCATCGACCCCGCCGCGAGCCCGTCCAGACCGTCGGTGAAGTTGACCGCGTTGGACCAGCCGTAGACCAGGAGAACGATGAAGACCAGGAACACGACCACCGGGACGGTCACGGCGACGAAGTCCCGCATGTAGCTCAGCGACCTGCTGGCAGGGGTCAGTCCGTCGTCGTTGCGGAAGCCCAGGACCAGGATGCCGAAGGCGAGCGCCGCGAGCACCTGACCGACGGTCTTGGACAGGATGCCCAGACCCTTGTTGTGCCGCTTGAACACCTTGAGGCCGTCATCGATCATCCCGACCACGGCCAACGCGGTGGCCAGTCCGAGGATGAGCAGGCCGGAGGCGGTGAACCCGCCACCGCCCACCGTCACCTGCCCCACCAGCCCGGCCACGATGTACCCCAGCCACACCGCGGCGAGGATCGCGATCCCGCCCATGTTGGGGGTCCCGCGCTTGCTCATGTGCGACTGGGGGCCCTCCAGGCGGATCTCCTGCCCGAAGCCGTGCCGACGGAAGTAGATGATGAGCACCGGGGTGAGGAAGATGCTCACGACGAAGGCGACGATGCCCGCGATCATGATCTGGGTCATTCGGACTTCTCCTCACCACGCGACGCGAGCAGATGCTCCGCGACGCTCCACAAGCCCACGGCCGCCGAGGCCTTGACCAACACGATGTCCCCCGGCTGTACGCGCTCGTCGACGATGGCGGACGCCTCCTCGGCGGTCTCGACGTGCTCCGCCTCCGATCCCCACGAGCCCTCCTGCACCGCCCCCTGGAAAAGTGCGCGCTGGGGTCGACCCCGGCCGACCACCACGAGTTGGGACACGTCGAGGCGCACGAGGAACCGCCCGATGAGGTCGTGCTCCGTCACCGAGTCGTCGCCGAGTTCCGCCATCTCGCCCAGGATCGCCCAGGTCCGGCGGTGTCCCCCTCCCGACCGGGCCATCACCGCGAGCGACTTGAGCGCGGCCCGCACCGAATCGGGGTTGGCGTTGTAGGAGTCGTTGATCACGGTGACACCGTCGGCGGTGACCCGGACGTCCATCCGCCGGGCGGAGGCGGCCCGGGCGGTGCCGAGAGCGGCGGCGACCGCGGCGACGTCCATACCGCAGGCCAGACCCACCGCGGCGGCCGACAGGGCGTTGCCCACCTGGTGCTCCCCGTGGACGCGGAGGGCCACGTCGGCCTCGCCGTCCGGGGTCACCAGCCGGAAGGAGGCCCGGACCTCGTCGTCGAGCCGCACGTCCTCGGCGCGGAGGTCCGCGGACCGGCCCGTCCCGACCGTCACGACCTCGGCGGACGTCCGCCCGGCCATTCCCAGGACCCGGTCATCGTCGGCGTTGAGCACCGCGACCCCTCCGTGGGCCGCATCCGGCAGGGCCTCGACCAACTCACCCTTCGTGGCGGCGATGACGTCACGCGACCCGAACTCACCCAGGTGCGCGGTCCCCACGTTGAGCACCACACCGATCCTCGGGGGCGCGATCTCCGCGAGCTCGCGGATGTTGCCCGGCGCGCGGGCACTCAGCTCGAGCACCAGGAAGTCCGTGGACTCATCGGCACGCAGGGCGGTCCAGGGATGGCCGATCTCGTTGTTGAACGATCCGGGCGGCGCGATGACCGTCCCGGCCGCGGAGAGAACCGCGCCGATGAGGTCCTTTGTGCTGGTCTTGCCCGAGGAGCCGGTGATCCCGACCACGACGAGCCCGTGGTCGGCGACCAATCTGTCCACGCTGGCGCGCGCCAGGGACCCGAGCGCCGCGAGCACCGCCGCACCGGACCCGTCGGAATCCGCGGCCAGGACCATGGCGTTGGTCACGCGCCGGTCCACGGGGGGCACCACGACCTGCGCGCCCGCACCCTCGGGGACATCGGTGACCTCGCGGGCGACCAGCGCCGCCGCCGCACCCGCCTGCAGCGCGCGGGCGACGAACTCGTGTCCGTCGACCCGCTCGCCGGGGAGTGCGAGGAACAGTCCACA
>NZ_JAALEF010000347.1:0-6530 GCF_014145245.1 Dietzia sp. B44
GCCGCCGCGGTGCTGGCCGCGGTGGCCCTGTGCGCCGCGGTGGCGGCCGGGATCTGCGGTCAGCGGCCCGTCAACCGCGCTCGTCGGCTCCCGACGTGGTCTCGATGGGGGCGTCCACCCCGCCGTCGGTGAGCATCGGGACGTCGAAGACGAACTCGGGGATCGCGAAGGCGTCCACCAGGGTCCGCGCCTTGCCCGCGAGCTTGGTGCACAGGCGGTTGCGGGCGGCGGTCGCGGCCTTGGTGCGCTCGGTCGTCAGGCGGTTGTGCTCGAGGAACCACCCCTTGTCGCGGTCCACGATGTCCAGGACGTAGAGGTCGCACAGCGTTCCCAGGACCTCCTTGGCCTCGGGGTCCTCGCAGGCGTCCACGGCCTCGGCGAAGCGGGCGAACACCCAGCTGTCCATGTGCGCGCGCCCGGCCTGCAGCATGTGGTCCTGCGCCGAGTTGAACACCTTGAACGCCGCCGAGCCGTCCTCGCCCTGGGCCTTGCGCAGGCGGCGGGCGACCGTCTCCAACAGGTGCTCCTCACGGTCCACCAGCAGTTCCAGCTGGTTGCCGCGGTCGAGCAGGTCCGTGTTCTCCCGGTCCGTCACCGTGTCGATGAGCTTCTGCCACAGCGTCGACGCCCGGGCCTTCTCCTGCACCACGTCCACCGCGGTGGTGAGGGCGAAGGCCACGGTCTCGCGCTGGTCCATGTCCCCGAACTCCGCGGCGTAGGCGCCGAGCAGCTCTTTGGCCACCAACTGCGTCAGCACCACGTTGTCGCCCTCGAACGTCGAGAAGACGTCGCAGTCCCCGCGCATCTCGGTGAGCAGGTTCTCGGCCATGTACCCGGCCCCACCGCAGGCCAGACGGGCCTCGATGATGGTGTCGTTGGCGAAGCCCGTCACGGTGGCCTTGATCCCCGCGGCGTGGGACTCCATCTCGCGGCGCCGCTCGGCGTCGAACGCCTCCGGGTTCTTCTCGAAGTCGTGGAGCTCGGCGACGATCGCGTTCTGGGCGCACGCGTAGGCGTACGCGCGGGCCACCCGCGGCATCAGACGACGCTGGTGCTCGCGGTACTCGAGCAGCGGGATGCCCTTGCCCGTCGCGGGGTGGTCGAACTGGCGGCGGATCAGCGAATACCGCACCGCAAGCGCGAGTGAGGTCCGGGCCGCGGCACCGGCGGCCGCACCCACCGAGACCCGGCCGCGGATCAGCGTGCCGAGCATGGTGAAGAAGCGGGCACCGACGGAGTCGATGGGCGACGAGTACTGTCCGTCGGCGTCCACCGCACCGAACCGGTCGAGGAGCGCCTCACGGGGGACACGCACGTGGTCGAACATGATCTTGCCGTTGTCCACGCCGAGCAGTCCGCCCTTGTGCCCGTGGTCGGTCGTCCTGACCCCCGGCAGGTCGTTCCCGTCCTCGTCACGGATCGGCACCAACAGGCAGTGGACCCCGTGGCGGAGCTCCTCACCGCTCTCGGCGTGGGTGATGAGCTGCGCGAACACCGCGGCCATGGACCCGTCGCGGGCCGCGTTGCCGATGTACCACTTCTCGGAACTCGGAGTGGGGGAGTGGACGACGAACTCGTCGGTCTCCGGGTCGAAGGTGGCGGTGGTCTCGAGGTTCTGCACATCCGACCCGCCGCCGAGCTCGGTCATGGCGAAGCAGCCCATGAGGTCGAGGTTCATGACCCCCGGGAGGTACTTCCCGCGGGTCTCGTCGTCGCCGAGATTGGCGATGGCCCCGCCGAACAGGCCCCACTGGACGCCGGCCTTGACCATGAGGGACAGATCGAGGTGGCCGAGCATCTCGAAGGAGGTCAGCGCCCCACCGGTGTCCCCGGTGCCGCCGTCCTCGGTGCGGAACCCCAGCCCGGGCATGCCCGAGTCGGCCAGGCGCCTCATCTGGTCGAGCACATGGGCGCGGTGCTCCTCCATCGTGACCCCGATCGGGTTGAGCATGTCCGGGGTCATGGCCTCCCGCGTCATCCGGCGCGCGTCCGCCCAGCGGCCGTCGAGGACCTTCTGGAGCCCGGCGGCGAGGGCGGGGTCCCCCTGACCGGTGGTGGTGATGCGGCCGTAGTGGGGATGGCCCGTGTGGGTCGTCTGGGGGGCTGCCGCCCCCGGGGCCGCGGCGTTCTGGACGTCGGTCTGGGAGGTCATGACACGACTCTACGGATCGTCCACGCCGAAGTGCACCGGTAGCGCGGCCGGAATCGGACCGTCAGGGGACGCAAATGACCGAGGTCCCGGACCGTGAACGGCCCGGGACCTCGCATTGTCGGGGTGGCGGGATTCGAACCCACGACCTCTTCGTCCCGAACGAAGCGCGCTACCAAGCTGCGCCACACCCCGGTGACAACGAGGGATACTCTAGCGCCCCCCGGGTGATTCGCGAAACCGGGGTGATTCGCGAAACCGGGTCAGGCCGGCAGCGGCACCCGTTCGCGCAGCGGCGTCTCCGGCACCGTCGCGTCGTCTCCGCCACCGCCGGGTCCGGCGACCAGCTCGAGAAGTGTGGCCTCGGGCCTGCAGAACGTCCGGACCGGCACGTACGGCGAGGTCCCGAGTCCGGCGGACACGTGCAGGACCAGGTTCCGGCCCCACGCGGACAGGCCCTGCGCCCGCGAGCGGTCGATGCCGCAGTTGGTGACGATCGCCCCCGTGGGCAGGCAGAGCTGTCCGCCGTGGGTGTGGCCCGCCACCGCGAGGTCGTACCCGTCGGCGTCGAAACGGTCCAGTACCCGGGGCTCCGGGGAGTGGACCAGCCCGATCCGCAGGTCGAACGCCGGCCCGGCGGGTCCCTCGATCTCGCTGTAGCGGTCGCGACCGATGTGGGGGTCGTCGACGCCCGCCACCAGGACGCGCCGGCCGTCCACGACGATCTCCGCACGCCGGTGGGTGGCGTCCACCCAGCCCCGCTCGGAGAACGCCGCCTTGAGGTCGCGCCACGGCAGCGGGACGGACGAGTGCTTCTTCCGGCCGATCCCGAGGTAGGACAGGGGGTTCTTGGGCACCGGGGCGTAGTAGTCGTTGGAGCCGAAGACGAACGCCCCGGGCCGGCCGAGCAGCGGGCCGAGCGCCTGCACGACCGACGGCACCGCGCGCACGTCCGACAGGTTGTCGCCGGTGTTGAGCACCAGGTCCGGCTCCAGCCGCGCCAGTGCCGCCAGGAAGTCCTGCTTGCGCTTCTGGCCGGGCATCATGTGCAGATCCGAGATGTGCAGGATCTTGAGGGGCTCCGACCCCGGCGCGAGCAGGGGGAGCGAGTGGCGTCGGACGGTGAACGCGTTGCGCTCCCACCCCGAGGCGTAGACGGTCCCGGCCACGACCGCCCCCGCGAGGACGGCCGCCGCGCGGGCGGAGGGACTCGACGGGGTGCTCTGGGGCCGACGTGAGGGGCGTTGCATCGTTTCACTCTACCGGCGGTTGCGGGAACCCTCCCCGGCCGCGGCGACTACCTCGGGGGCGAGATGGTGATGGGTGCGAGCCCGGGGACGTTGAGGACGACGGGCTCGTCGCCGATCGCGGCCCCCGGTCCGGACGCGCCCTGGCCGTCGGTGCCCCGCGCCGCGGCACCGCCACCGCCGCCCGAACCGTCGGAGACGCGGAGGGTGATCTGGGATCCGGGGATGCCGGTCCCGCCGTCGAGTCCCACGACCGTCCCGTAGGGGCGTCCGGTGCCGGACACGAACTGGGTGTTGACGACGAATCCGGCTCCGGTGAGCAGGGAGGTGGCCGCCGACTGGCTCATCCCCTCGACATCGGGTGTCCCCGCCCCGCTGGTGCCCGCCTGGAACGCGGGATCCGGCGCGGGCAGCTGGACCGGGCCGTAGATCTGGGCGATCGGGGCGAACGCGGAGAACCAGGTGTTGGCCGGCTCGAGACCGCCGAAGAGGTTGCCGTACGAGCACTGCCGCAGCGGGCTGGTGCACAGCTCGCTGGTGGTGGTGCCGTCGTTGAAGGCGTAGACGGCGGCGGAGTAGTGGTTGGTGAAGCCGAGGAACGCGGAGGAGCGGTTGGCCTCGGTCGTCCCCGTCTTGCCCGACATGGGGAGGCTCCACCCCGCGGCACCCGCGGCGCCCGCGGCGGTGCCGGCCCCCACGTGGTCCTTGGACAGGGCCACCGAGAGCGTGTCCGCCAGCCCCGGCTCGACCACCTGCTCACACCCCGGCTCGCTCAGCTCGACCGGCTTGCCGGTGCGGTCGGTGATCGACTCGACGGGGCTCGGCGGGCACCACATCCCGCCGGAGGCGAGGGTGGCGCCGACGTTGGACAGTTCCAGCGCGTTGACGGCCGTGGGCCCGAGGGTGAACGACCCGAGGTTGTTCTTCTTGATGAACCCGGCGATCGAGTCGCCGTCCGCCGCGGTCCCCTTGCGGTCGTACGACCGCATACCGAGCCGCACCGCCATGTCCACGGTGGGGGCGACCCCCACGTCCTTGATGAGGTTCACGAAGGTCGTGTTGGGCGACTGCGCGAGCGCGTCCGCGACGGACAGGGAACTCGGGTACGACCCGGCGTTCTCCACGCAGTACTGGGCGGGCGGGCACCCGCGCGCGCCGCCGGAGCCCAGGCCCGAGACCTGGACGCGGCGGGGGACGGCCAGGCTGGTGTTGGTGCCCATGCCCTTCTCCATGGCCGCGGCCACCGTGAAGACCTTGAACACCGACCCCCCGCCGTCGCCGACCAGCGAGAACGGCTGCGGCTGGACGGTCTGGCTGTCGCCCAGTTCCAGGCCGTACTGGCGGCTCGAGGCGATCGCCACGACCTTGTGGGACTCCCGGCCGGGGCGCACGACGCTCATGACCTCGGCCACGCCCTGGCCCGTCGGATTGCCGTAGGTGTTGAGCGACCGCTGCACCGAGTCGTGGACGGTCGGGTCGAGGGTGGTGCGGATGGTGTACCCGCCCTCCTGGACCATCTCCCGGCTCAGGCCGTTCTGGTCCAGGTAGTCCAGCACGTAGTCGCAGAAGAACCCGCGGTCACCGGCGGTGATGCAGCCACGGGGAAGCGAGTTGGGGCGCTCCAACACACCGAGGGGTTCGGCCGCGTAGGCCGCGCCCTCGGCCGGCGTGATCGCGCCGGTCTGGACCATGGTGTCGATGACGGTGTCGCGGCGGTTCTTGGTGTCCTCGGGGTTGGTGTACGGGTTGAACATGCTGGTGGACTGGATCATCCCCGCGAGCATGGCGGACTGCGGCACGGAGAGGTCCGAGGCGTCGACGCCGAAGTAGGTCTGGGCCGCGGTCTGGACCCCGAACGACCCGTTGCCGAACGAGATCAGGTTGAGGTACTTGCTGAGGATGTCGTCCTTGCTCATCTCGCTGTCCAGCGTGAGCGCCATCCTGATCTCTTTGATCTTGCGCGCCGGGGTGGTCTCCACGGCCGCGCGGCGTTCCGCGTCGTTCTCCGCGGAGACGAGGAACTGGTAGTTCTTGACCAGCTGCTGGTCGATGGTCGAGGCGCCCTGCTGCACGTCCCCGGACGTGGCGTTGGTGAGCGCCGCGCGGATCGTGCCCCGCCAGTCCACACCGTTGTGGTCGGCGAACCGGCGGTCCTCGATCGCGATGATCGCCAGCTTCATGTTCTGCGAGATCTCCTCGCTCGGGACCACCACCCGCTGCTGGTCGTACAACCAGGCGATGGGCGTCCCCTCGGAGTCGGTGACCGTGGAGATCGACGGGAGATCGCCCTTGATCAGGTCCGCCGAGGTCCCGGACAGCGAGTCCGCCATCTTGTTGGAGGCCAGCCCCGCCGCCCCGGCGATCGGGAACAAGGACCCGGCCGCCACCACCCCGGCCGCGACACAGGTCGCGACCAGCTTTCCCAGCGAACTCATAGCCGACACGGGGCCAGAGTACGTGAACACCCCTGTCCCGCCACCCCGTGAGGCGTCCGCAGCACACGACTCTTTACTTCTGTTGTGTGACTACGGTAACAATATGAGGGAACGCGGGACGTTTCGAACCCGGATGATGTCGTGGTCCGACGGCACTCACGGCCGAGAGGCTCCCGTGGACACCGTGGGCCCGCCGCGCCGGGTGGGTCCAGAAGGCCGGAGGCGTGTACGGCAACCCGTCCGCGACTCCACACAGACAGGGGTACATCGATGACGGCCACCCTTCCCGGGACCTCCCGCACCGACGACGCCGGGGTCCGCCCCGGTTCAAGCAATCCCCTCGGGTCCGAGGAGACGATCATCGGGGAGGGGCGCCAGGAATGGGTCGCCCAGGCCCGGTGTAAGGACATCGACCCGGACGAGCTCTTCGTCCGCGGCGCCGCGCAGCGCAAGGCGGCCTCCATCTGTCGCCACTGCCCGGTCCTCCTGCAGTGCCGGGCCGACGCGTTGGACAACCGCGTCGAGTTCGGGGTCTGGGGCGGGATGACCGAGCGTCAGCGCCGCGCTCTGCTCAAGCAGCATCCCGAGGTACGGTCCTGGGCCGACTTCTTCGCCCAGCAGATCGAGCGGCACACCGTCATCTACTGACGTCACCTGATCGGCCCCGTACCCCGACACCGACGCGACCCGCGGCTCCCA
>NZ_JAALEF010000347.1:6565-10268 GCF_014145245.1 Dietzia sp. B44
TCGTATCACCGGGTCCGGTCACCCGGATGACCGTCCGGCCGCTCTGGTCACCCGCAGAGCTGGTCGCCGGGACAGCGGGTCACCCACAGAGCTGGTCGCCGACCGAGCGCAGGGCCTCCAGGTTGGAGATCTCGAACGGCAACGACGGCACGCCCACGATCCGCACGTCCGGATGGGTGTCGGTGAACGACTCCAGCAGGCGGACCTCCTGCTTGGCCGTGCCGGCCCGGTCGGCATGGATCCGCAGCACCGCCTCGGCCTCCGGGTTCCCCGCCAACCGGTCGGCCGCAGCACACGCCTGCTCGGCCGTGAGGTCGGTCAGCCGAGGGTGGGTGCGGTTGATCACGACCCCCGCGAGCGGCATCTCCTCCTCCGAGAGCCGCTCGGCGAAGAACGCGGCCTCGCGCAGGGCGGGACGTTCCGCGGACGAGACCACCAGGAACTCGGTGCCCTTGCGGCGCAGGATCGCCTGGGTGCGCGAGGCCCGGGTGGCGAATCCACCGAACGTGGAGTCCAGCGCCACGACCATCTCGGAGGCGTCCTTGAGCATGGACGAGCCGACGACGGCCGAGACCCCCCGCATCGCCGTGCTCATGGCGCCGGTCATCAACCGGCCGACCCCGCGACCGGGCGCCGCGAACACCCGCATGAGACGGCTGTCCATGAACGCGCCCAGTCGGCGCGGGGCGTCGAGGAAGTCGAGGGCGTTGCGGGAGGGAGGGGTGTCGACGACGACGAGGTCCCACGTCGAGTCGTCGAGCAACTGGCCCAGCTTCTCCATGGCCATGTACTCCTGCGTGCCGGCGAAGGAGGTGACCATGGTCTTGTAGAAGTGGTTGTCCAGGATGGACTGCGCCTTCTCGGGCGTGGTGTTGGCGGTGACCAGCTCGTCGAACGTGCGACGCATGTCGAGCATCATCGCGTGCAGCGACCCGTCCGAATCCGCGTGCTCGGGTCCCAGGTCCACCCGGGACGGCTCGTTGGAGAGGCTGTCGATGCCCAGCGCCTGCGCGAGGCGCCGGGCCGGGTCGATGGTGAGCACCACGGTGTCGCGGCCGAGCTCGGCCGCGCGCAGGGCCACCGCGGCGGCGGTGGTGGTCTTGCCCACGCCGCCGGCGCCGGTGCAGACCACGACACGGGTCGCGGGGTCGGTGAGCATTCCGGTGATGTCGAGACGACGAGTCATGTCAGTGCACTCCCTGATCGGCGAGGGCGGAGGCGAGGTCGTACAGGTCGGCGACCTCGACGCCGTTGGGCAGGGCCGGCAGCACGAGGGTCGGGCAGCCGGACGAGGTCAGGGTCTCGCCGGCCGCGAGCTGGCCGCGGGCGACGCGGGCGTGTTCGATGGCCTCCACCAGGAGCCCCTGCAGGCCCTCGTCGTCGAGCTCCACACCGGTCTCCTCGAGCCCGGCCAGCACCGCCTCCGCATCGATGTCCTCCTCGGCGATCCGCTGGAGCGCGGCGTCGTCGAGGTGCCTGGTCTCGGCCCGGTTGATGATCACCTGGCCGACCCGCAGGTCGTGCGAACGCAGCTCCTCGATCGCCTCGATGGTCTCCTGGACCGGCAGCGACTCGAGCAGGGTGACCAGGTGGACGACCGTCTGCGGGGAGTGGACCAGCTCGGAGACGGCATCGGCCTGCCGGCGGATGGGGCCACCGGCGGCCAGGTCGGCCATCGCGGTGGTCACGTCGAGGAACTTGCCGATTCGGCCCGTGGGCGGGGCGTCCACCACCACGGCGTCGTACACGACCTCCTTCTTGGCGTGCTGGCGCGTGACGACCTCGTAGATCTTTCCGGTCAGGAGCACGTCCTTGAGGCCGGGGGCGATGGTGGTCGCGAACTCGATCGCGCCCACCGACTTCATCACCTTGCCCACCACCCCGAGGTGGTAGAAGGTGTCGAGGTAGTCGAGCATCGCGGCCTCGATGTCGATGGCCAGCGCGAACACCTTGCCGCCACCGTCCACCCGGGCCACGAGCTCCTCGCGGTACGGCAGCGGGGCGCGGTCGAAGATCCGGGAGATTCCCTGGCGCTCCTCCACCTCGACCAGCAACACACGCTTGCCGGTGGAGGCCAGTGCCAGCGCGAGCGAGGTGGCGACCGTGGTCTTGCCCGTTCCCCCCTTCCCGGAGACGTAGTGGAGGTCTGCGCGGGCGGAGGAGTCGGACCAGCCGGTGGACAGCTGGTCGGCGATGGTCGCCCTCGTCGACTGTGTCCCCTGAGTTCGAGTCGCCTGCGTTCCTGGATTGTCGGTGGACGGCATGCGTTCCACACTAAGCGGTTCCACCAGAGCGCGCGGGCTGCTCTCGACTTCCCTAGAGTGGGGGCATGAGCGAATCCACCTCCGCAGCCCGGTTCGAGTACGCGACCGTCCCGCTGCTCACCCACGCCACCAAGCAGATCCTCGACCAGTGGGGCAGTGACGGTTGGGAGCTCGTGTCCGTGCTGCCCGGGCCCACCGGCGAGCAGCACGTCGCCTACCTCAAGCGCCGGCTCTGATGTCGGAGGGCGAGGGCGGCGGCTACTGGACCCGAAAGCTGGAGCAGCTGGGGATCGAGCTGCCGACCGTGGTCCCCCCGCTGGCCAACTACGTCCCCGCCGTGCGGACGGGGGCGTACGTCTACACCTCCGGTCAGCTGCCGATGGTCGACGGCGCCCTCGCCGCGACGGGCAAGGTCGGAGCCGCGGTCAGTCCGGAGGTCGCCGCCGGTCTCGCCCGGACCTGCGCCCTCAACGCGCTCGCCGCGGTCGACGGCCTGGTGGGCATCGACTCCGTCGTGCGGATCGTCAAGGTCGTCGGGTTCGTCGCCTCGGCGCCGGGCTTCAACGCCCAGCCCGCGGTGATCAACGGCGCCTCGGACCTGCTGGGTGAGGTCTTCGGCGACGCCGGCGTCCACGCACGCTCCGCCGTCGGGGTGTCGGAGCTGCCGCTCGACGCCCCCGTCGAGGTCGAGCTCATCGTCGAGGTCGAGGTCGAGGGTTAGGGACGGACCATGGCGACGTCCGGCGGTCTGGCCCCGATCACGTTCCCCGCGTACGAGACGCTGCGCCCCGTCACCGACCTGGCCGGGGTGATCCTCTGCGACAACCCCTCGGAGATGACCTTCGAGGGGACCAACACGGTCGTGCTGCGGGCCCCGGGATCGCCCACCGCCGTGGTGGTGGATCCCGGGCCGGACGATCGCGCGCACGCCGAGCGGATCGCCGCCATCGTGGGGGAGATCGAGCTCGTCGTCGTCACCCATCGCCACGGGGACCACACCGACGGGATCGACCACCTCCGCGCGCTGACCGGCGCGCCGGTCCGAGCGGTCGGGGAGCGGTACTGCCGCGACGCCGGGCCACTGGTCGACGGCGAGGAGATCCACGCCGCCGGGCTGGACATCATCGTGCTGGCCACTCCGGGGCACACCGCGGACTCGATCAGCCTCGAGGTGCGTCCCGCGGGTGCGGGGTTCACCGCGCCGGCGGACTGCGTGGTACTCGGCGACACGATCCTGGGCCGCGATTCGACGGTCCTGGACTCGACCGACGGCGATCTGGGCGACTACCTGGAGAGCCTCGACCTGCTGGCCGCCCGCGCCGACGGCGTCGTGGGTGTCCCCGGGCACGGGCCGGACGTGGAGAACACCGCGCGCGCGGCCCAGGTGCTCGCCCGACACCGGCGGGACCGGCTCGACCAGATCGTCGCCGCCCGGGAGG
>NZ_JAALEF010000348.1:0-1981 GCF_014145245.1 Dietzia sp. B44
CCCTGGGCGCCGAGGGCCAGGTCCGCGATCCCGGGGAGCACCGTCGGGTCCTGCGGCCCGCCGACGCCGCGACGCAGGTTCTCGGCGGCGTGCCCGAGGTACACCAGGTGCCCGCCGGGGCGCAGCCATCCGCCGGCGTTGCGCAGGACGCGGGTGAGGCTCTCCATCTCGAGGTGGAGGAACCCGATGACGACGAGGTCCACGGACTCCTCCGGTGACCAGGTGGTGGCGTCGCCGACCACCCAGTCGACGCTGCCGCTGCGGCCGTCGTCGGAGTCCCTGGCGCGGGCCTGGTCGATCGCGACCTCGGAGAAGTCGACCGCCGAGACCTGCCACCCGTGTGCGGCCAACCATCGCGCGTGCCTGCCGTCGCCGCACGCCAGGTCCACGGCGGTGTCCACGGGCAGACCGGCGTCCTCGGCGCCCGTCACCTCCGCGACGATGCGTGCTGCGGGGGTGGTGCCCCACACGTCGGGCTGGGCGAGGTATCGGGCGTTCCAGTCGGAGGCGTCCACGTGCGGCGGTCCTTTCGGTACTGCTTCTCGATGCTGCTTCTGGGTGGTACTGCTTCTGGGGATACTGCTTCTGATCAATGGAATTCTGCGTGGCGCCGCGTCTCGGCGGTGCTGCACCCGGGTGTGGCCGGGGCGGCGGGGGCGACTCGATTCAGGGGCGCCGGAGCCACCGCAGGTGTTCGTCGTCGCCCTGCAGCTCCAGTCTCCTCCACAGGACGCTGCCCGGCACGGCCTGGCTGGGGTGACACTCCACGGCGGCCAGTTGCGCCGTGCGGTCGACGGTCAGCACCAGGTCGATCTCGTCGCCGGTCCGCCCGAGGAATCCGGCGTATCCCTCGGCCGCGAGTCTCCCGCAGATCTCCTCCGGGAGGGTCCACGCCACCACGGGGAGCCCGTGCCGGTCGGCCACCCTGGTGGCCGCGGCGGTGGCCGCCACGTGGTCCGGGTGACCGCTGATCCCGGTGGAGTCGAAGACGACGAGGCCCTCGGGCCGGGTCCTGTCCAGTGCACGCTCGACCTCGTCGTCGAGCACGGACGACCCGAGGTCTGCCAGGCCACCGTCGGGCAGGTCGCGCAACGTGACCCGCCTCGCCCCGAGGGCGTCCGCCGCGGCGCGTAGTTCGTGTTCCCGGATCCGTGAGAGGTCGCCCTCGACGCCGTGGAGCGTGGAGGCCTCGCCCCTGGTCAGGCAGAGGACGTCCACGCCCGCGCCGCCGTCGGCGAAGGTCGACAGCACGGCGCCGAGGCCGAACGACTCGTCGTCGGGGTGGGCGACCACGGCCAGAACTGAACCCCAGTTCGGCAGTCCGCTCGTCTCCTTCATCGCCCCGGCCCTCCCCATTACTGTTGTCGGTGGATTCGCGTTCCGGGTCCGTTGGATACCCGGTACCGTATCTTCCCATGGATACCTCCCGCGAACGGACCGATGTCTCGCTCTTCGCCCGCGCGTGGGTGGTGGCCAGCCCCGTGCTCGAGCGCGTCGGGCTCGCGAAATCTCGGCGACGTCTGGTCTCGGGCCTGTCGGGAACCGTGGTGGAGGTGGGCGCGGGCAGCGGGGTGACCTTCGAGCACTATCCGCCGGAGGTCACCAGGGTCGTGGCGATCGAGCCGGACCCCCACCTGCGCGCGCACGCGCACCGGTACGCGGAACACGCGAGGGTCCACGTCGACGTCGTGGACTCCGTGGCGGAATCCCTCCCACTCGCCGACGGCGAGGCCGACGCCGTGGTGTTCGGACTCGTCCTGTGCACCGTCCCCGATGTCCCGGCGGCCCTCGCCGAGGCCCGGCGAGTCCTGGCGCCGGACGGCGAGCTGCGGCTGCTGGAACACGTCCGGGCCGAGGGGCTGCTGGGTCGCGTGGCCGACCGGATAGCCCCCGTGTGGAGCCGGGTGGGCGGGGGGTGTCAGCCGAACCGGGAGACCGGGAGGAGCCTCGCGGAGGCGGGGTTCGACGTGTCCGGCCTCAC
>NZ_JAALEF010000349.1:0-1187 GCF_014145245.1 Dietzia sp. B44
GCTCCCGGGCGGCGACGATCCGCTCGCGCAGGGCCAGCTCGTCCGCCGCGAACGTGGCGGAGAAGCCCTCCGGGTCGGAGTCGAAGGCGACCCGGCGGCGGATCACCTCGGCCCGCAGCGCCGCCTCGCGCGGGGCGGACACCTCGACGGTGAGGCCGAAGCGGTCGAGAAGCTGGGGCCGGAGTTCGCCCTCCTCGGGGTTCATGGTGCCGATCAGGACGAAGCGGGCGGCGTGCTCCACCGACACCCCGTCCCGCTCGACGGTCACCCGGCCCATGGCGGCGGCGTCGAGGAGCTGGTCCACCACGTGATCGTGGAGCAGGTTGACCTCGTCCACGTACAGCAGTCCGCGGTGCGCCCGGGCCAGCAGGCCGGGCTCGAACGCGGTGACGCCCTCGCTCAGGGCCTTCTCCAGGTGCAGCGAGCCGGCGATGCGGTCCTCGGTCGCGCCGATCGGCAGCTCCACCAGACGGACCGGCCGGTGCTCGGTGGGCGCGTCGTGGGGGATCGGTCCGTCGGGGGTGTCGGTGCCGCGGTCGGACGGGGCGCTGGAGAACCTGTCACCGGCCACGACCTCGATCTGCGGCAGGATCCCGGCGAGCGCGCGCACCATCGTGGACTTGGCGGTGCCCTTCTCGCCGCGGATCAACACACCGCCGACCGACGGCGAGACCGCGTTCAACAGGAGGGCCAGCGCCATGTCGTCGGAACCGACGACGGCGCTGAAGGGGTAGTGCAGTGGCATGGGGGCTCCCGCTCTCGTCTGCCAGGCTGGTCAGCGCGAGGCCGGTCTCCGGACTTCCCGGCTCATCTCGGGCGATAGCGCTGGACGCGTTCGCCTCAGAGGCCGAGTTACCGTAGCGGGCCCTGTGCCGGATTCTCACCGGCTTCCCTGATTCTCCCCTCCGCACCGCCTGGGGCGGGTCGTGGGGCACCTCGTGCTGTTGGGGTGTAGTTGTCTCTCCTGGCCGAGGCTACCCAGCGCCCTCGCGTTCCGGGCGGTCGGGCTCGGCGGGCGGGTTCGACGGTAGGGTTCCGCGTCATGAACGGACAGGTGGTCGTGGTGGGGATCGGCGGTGACGGCTGGGCCGGCCTCGACGAGGCCCGTCGCCGCGCCGTCCTGGGCGCCGACGTCCTGCTGGGCGGGGAGCGGCACCTGGCGATGCTGCCCCCCGAGGTCACCGCCG
>NZ_JAALEF010000350.1:0-3021 GCF_014145245.1 Dietzia sp. B44
GGCCTGCCTGGCCACGCACGTGCCGGCCGCCCGGAAGGCAGGGGTCTCGCAGGAGCGCCTGGACCTGCTCCCGGCGTGGCGGGACATCGACGAGTTCGGCGATCCCGAACGGGCGGCTCTCCGCCTGGCGGAGACGCTCACGCGCCTGGACAGCGTCGACGAGCGCGGGGCGGCCACCGCCGCCGCCGCCGAGCACTTCGACGAGGACCAGCTCTCCGCGCTCGAGTGGTCGATCGTGTTGATCAACGCCTTCAACCGGGTCTCGATCGCCAGCGACCACCGGGTGCGGATCGAGGACTGATCCCGGGCCCGGGCGGGGTGCCGGGCCAGCGCCGGGAGCACGGGAGCCGCATCGGGACTACCGTGGGCGCTGTGAGCGAGAAGCCGGACGTCCAGACCCTCGGCGAACTGCGCGCCGCGGGGTACACCAGCCGCAGCCTGCGCGAGGAGATGCGCGAGAACCTCCTGGCGGGCCTGGCCGCGGGCCGCGATCCCTGGCCGGGGATGCACGGATTCGACTCCACGGTCATCCCGCAACTGGAGCGGGCGATCATCGCGGGCCACGACATCGTCCTGCTGGGCGAGCGCGGACAGGGCAAGACCCGCCTGCTGCGCACCCTGGTGGGACTGCTCGACGAGTGGTCGCCCGTCGTCGAGGGATCCGAGCTCGGGGAGGACCCGCTCGCGCCGATCACCACGGAGACGCGGGACCGGGTCACCAGGGAGGGGGACGCCCTGCCCATCGGCTGGCGACACCGGACCGAGCGGTACGTCGAGAAGCTCTCCACCCCGGACACCTCCGTGGCGGACATGATCGGCGACGTCGACCCCATGCGGGTGGCCGAGGGACGGCGCCTGGGCGACCCGGAGACCATCCACTACGGACTGGTGCCCCGCGCCAACCGCGGCATCGTGGCGCTCAACGAGCTCCCCGACCTGGCGGAGCGCATCCAGGTGGCCCTGCTCAACGTCATGGAGGAGCGGGACGTCCAGATCCGGGGTTACGTGCTCCGGTTGCCCCTCGACGTGCTGGTGGTGGCCTCGGCCAACCCGGAGGACTACACCAACCGCGGCCGGATCATCACCCCGCTCAAGGATCGTTTCGGCGCCGAGATCCGCACGCACTACCCGTTGGACCTGTCCGACGAGATCGAGGTCGTGCGGCAGGAGGCGGACCTCACGGCGGAGGTCCCGGACGCCCTGATGGAGCTGCTCGCCCGGTTCACCCGCGAACTGCGGACGTCGGACTCGGTCAACCAGGCCTCCGGCGTGTCCGCGCGCTTCGCGATAGCCGGCGCCGAGACCGTCGCGGCGGCGGCCAGGCGTCGCGCCGCCGTCCGCGGGACCGACGACCCCGGCGAGGCGGTGGCGAGGCTGGTCGACGTCGACGCCGCCGTGGACGTGCTCCGCGGGAAGATCGAGTTCGAGCCGGGGGAGGAGGGCCGCGAGCCGGAGATCCTCCGCTACCTCCTGCGCAGTGCCACCGTCAACGTGGTGCGCGAGATGTTCCGCGGTCTCGACCTGGCCCCGCTCGTGGAGGCGTTCGACGGCTCGGTGACCCTGACGACCGGCGCCAGCGTGACCGCGGCGGAGTTCCTCGAGGCCCTGCCCGAGCTCTCCGAGCCGGGCCTGTACGACCAGATCGCCGAACGCGCGGGCGCCACGACGGTGGGGCAGCGGGCCGGGGCGATCGAGTTCGCGCTGGAGGGGCTCTACCTCTCGCGGCGTCTGTCCAAGGAGACCGGGGACGGCGCCGCCGTCTACGGCTGACACCCCGCGGTGGCCGTACCCGCCGACCGGCCGATGAGGTCGACGGTGAGGGCCGGGACGCCGCCGGAGCAGGAGGTACGCGATGTCGCGAGATGAACCCCGCGCGCGGTACGGCCGCTACGTCGGCGGCCCCGACCCGCTCGCGCCCCCTCTCGATTTGTCCGAGGCGCTCGACGCGGTGTCCGACGGGGTGATGTCCGGATACTCGCCCGAGCAGTCGATGCGCGAGTTCCTGCGTTGGGGCGGACGAGGCCAGACCGGTCTCGACGACCTGGCCGGCAAGGTGCAGCGCCGTCGCCGTGAACTGCTCGAGCGAGGCCACCTGGGCGGGACCCTGGAGGAGGTGTCCGAGCTCCTGGACAAGGCCCTGCTGGCCGAGCGCGGGCAGCTCGCCCGGGACACGCAGATGGACCCGATGGATCGGACCCTGCGCGAGATGACGATCGAGAACCTCCCGGACTCCCCGGCCGCGGCGGTCGGGGAGCTGGCCGACTACGACTGGGCCTCCACCGATGCCCGCGAGGCCTACCGCCGGATCCAGGACCTCCTCGGGGCGGAGGCGCTAGAGTCGCGGTTCGCCGGCATGAAACAGGCCCTGGAGAACGCGACCGACGACGACCGGGCGGCGGTGTCGGAGATGCTCGCCGACCTCACCGAGTTGCTCGACAAGCACGCTCGCGGGCAGGACACCCCCGAGGACTTCGAGCGCTTCATGGACAAGCACTCCGACTCCTTCCCGGAGCAACCCGCCGACATCGACGAGCTCATCGACGTCCTGGCCAGGCGCGCGGCGGCCGCGCAACGCATGATGCGGTCGATGACGCCGGAGCAGCGGGAGGAGCTGATGGCGCTCTCGCAGCAGGCGTTCGGCTCGCCGGAACTCATGGAGCAGCTCGGGCGCCTCGACGGCCTGCTCCAGTCGCTCCGGCCCGGCGAGGACTGGGACGGCTCCGCGGACTTCTCCGGCGAGGAGGGGCTGGGGTTCTCCGAGGGCGCGGCGGCCATGGCCGAGCTCGGCGACCTGGACCGTCTCGCCGAGCAGCTGGCGCGGGGCAGTGAGGGCTCGCCCCTGTCCGAACTGGACCTCAAGGCCGTGGCCCGTCACCTCGGTGGCGAGGCCGCGGTCTCCCTGCGCACGCTGGCGCGGCTCGAGCAGTCGATGCGCGAGTCGGGGTACCTGAGCAGGCGCCCCGACGGCGACCTGAGGCTGTCCCCGGCCGCCCTGCGCAAGCTCGGCGGTTCCCTCCTGCG
>NZ_JAALEF010000351.1:0-3057 GCF_014145245.1 Dietzia sp. B44
GGCCAGCAGCGTCGCCGCGGCCGCCAGGCCCGGCCCCCGGAGCGCCACCGGCATGGTCAGAAGGGGAGCTTGCGGAAGATCGGGCGCGGCACGTGGGTGAGCACGGCCATGACGCCGCCGAACGCGGCGGGGGCGAAGACGGCGCCCTTGCCCGCCCCGGACTTCTTGACCGCGATGCGGGCGACGTCGTCCTTGTTGATGGTGAGCGGTGCCTCTTTGACGTGCGCGGACATGCGGGTGCGGACCTGACCCGGGCGGATCACCAGGACGTCCACCCCGTACTCGTCGAGCGCGTAGCCCAGGCCCGTGTAGAAGGAGTCGAGCCCGGCCTTGGTGGAGCCGTAGACGAAGTTGGAGCGGCGGGCGCGGAGCCCGGCGGCCGAACTCATGGCGATGATCCGGCCGTATCCCTGCGTCTTCATCCGCTCGGCGAGCAGCACGCCCACCGAGACGGCGCCGGTGTAGTTGACCTGGGCGATCTGCACGGCCTTGCGCTGATCGGACCAGAGTTCCTCGTTCTCCCCGAGCAGGCCGAACGCCACGATGGCCACGTCGACGTCGCCCCCGGCGAAGATCTGCTCGAAGGCGGCCGGGTGGGAGTCGGTGGCGGCGGCGTCGAAGTCCACCACGTCGACGGCGGTGGCCCCGGCGGCCGTCATCTCGGCGCGCGCGTCCTCGATGCCCGGGTCTCCGGGGAGGCAGGCCAGCACCACGCGCATCGGCCCCTGCTGGAGGTACTCCCCGCAGATCGCCAGGCCGATCTCGGAGGTGCCTCCGAGCAGGAGCAGGGTCTGGGGGACGCCGACGGCATTGATCATGCGCAGGAGTCTACCGAGGCCTTCCCGCCGGAACGGGGAAGGTGGCCGGGACTACCCGGCGGGGCGCGTACCCCGTGGGGGTGGGCGGACCCCGGGAGGTGCCGGGGGCGGCCTCCGCGGTGCCCGTCTCCACGCGGTGGACGGCGGGGAGACGGCGACGAGGACGACGGCGGCGGCGACGGTGCGGAGGATCATGGCGGACTCCCGATCGGCCTCCGGGCGACCCTCGTCGTCCGGGGTCACCCTATTGTGGGCCCGCCGACGACCGCCTGTACAGCCCCCGGGTCAGAGCAGTTCGAGACGACGGCCCATGTCGGAGACGAAGACCCCGTGGGGGTCGATCCCACGGCGCGTGGCGATCCACGAGTCGATCTGCGGGTACATGGCGTGGAAACGCTCGGCAGGGACCCGCGAGTCCTTGGCGGTGTAGAGCCGGCCGCCCATCGACATGACCTTGGCGTCGAGCTCGTTGACGAACGCGTTCAGGCGGTCGTTGATGGGGAAGTCCACGCACACGTTCCACCCCTCCATGGGGAACGAGAGCGGGGCCTGGTTGCCGGGTCCGAAGAGCTTGAACACGTTGAGGAACGAGTAGTGGCCCGACCGCTGGATGTCGCCGATGATCTCCTTGAACCCGTCGACCGCCCCGGGCGGGACGATGAACTGGTACTGCAGGAAGCCGTCGGACCCGTACGCGCGGTTCCACTCCCCGAACAGATCGAGCATGTGATAGAAGGCCGGGAGGGTCTTGATCTTGTTCCGCGAGGTGCCGCCGAGGCGGTAGTAGACCTCGCCGATGGGGCCGAACGTGTACTTGTTGGCCAGGCCGTTGGGGAACACGTCCGGGAACGTGACCAGCGGCTTGGCGTTCATGGCCAGCGGGTCCCTGGCGAGCTTGGGTGCGTACTCCTCGAGCTGGGCCAGCGTGGCGAGCGAACCGCGGGACACCGCCGCGCGACCGAGCTTCGGGGGTGCGCTGATCGCGTCGAACCACGCCGAGGAGTAGGTGTACCTCGACTCGGAGCCGTCGGTGTGCAGCGCGATGGTCTCGTCGAGCGAGGCCGTCTGATCGGAGTCGGCCAGGAAGAAGGCGGTCTCGGTGCGGGTCATGGCGATCCACACCTTGAGGACCACGCCGGTGAGGCCGTTGCCGCCCACCGTGGCCCAGAAGAGCGTGCCCCCGGGGTCGTCGGACGTCCCGCCGGGCTCGAGGGTGAGGACCCGGCCGTCCGCGACGAGCAGCTCCATCCGGGTGACGTGGTTGCCGAACGACCCCGCCGAGTGGTGGTTCTTGCCGTGGATGTCGTGTCCGATCGCCCCGCCCACGGTGACCTGGCGCGTGCCCGGCAGGACCGGCACCCACAGGCCGAACGGCAGGGCGGCGCGCATGAGCTGGTCCAGGTTCACACCGGCGTCGACCACGGCGAGCGCCTTCTCGGCGTTTAGCTCGTGGATGCGGTTGAAGCGGCTCATGTCCAGCACGAGGCCGCCGGAGTTCTGCGCGCTGTCCCCGTACGAGCGGCCGAGTCCCCGGGCCACGACCCCGCGCCGCAGGTGTGCGGGACCGGAGGCGTTGGCGTCGTTGACCGCCGCGACGGCCGCCGAGATCTCCTCCACCGAGCGCGGGGTGAGCACATGGCTCACGGCCGGCGAGGTGCGTCCCCAGCCGGTGAGTCGCTTGAGTTCGGTGTCCAGGGCGGACTCGGCCGGGGGGGTCTGCTGCGTGGTGCTCACCCGGTCGAGGTTACCGCCGGGGTCGGCGATCAGCGGCACCCCGTGGTGAACGGCACGCCCCGGGCGCGGGCGTCGACCCAGTCGAGAGCGGGTCCGACCGCCGTGTAGGCGCCGGTCACGTGTTCTCCGGCCACGGGCGTGTACTCCACGTCCGCACCCGCCGCGCACCACTCGTCGACCAGCCTGTGGGCGGTCCACTCCGGGACGAAGGTGTCCCCGGGGCCCTGCGACGAGCCCGGGCCGGGGCCCATCGGGACGGTCGCGTCGGCGTGCCACACCTGCACGGGCCCGGTGGGGACCTCGCGGGGATCCGCCCCGTGGGCGGGGTCGGCGCGTCCCAGTCGGTTCCGCGCCATGACCTCGATCACCGTGGGATCGGTGCGGGGGTCGACGTCGGTGAGCGCCGACAGCGGGAAGGGAGCGAGTCCGCCGACCGTGTTGGTCGACGCGCAGGCGTCGCGGAGCTGGTGCGCCACCACATCACCGGTGTCGTTGAGCAGCGGGA
>NZ_JAALEF010000031.1:0-2339 GCF_014145245.1 Dietzia sp. B44
CCCCGACGCGCCGTCGGGCGGGATCCCCCGCGAGGAGCTCGACGCCCTCCGCTCGGGCACCCACCGCGACCCGCACTCGGTCTACGGCGCCCACCCGACCGGGTCCGGCTCGGTCGTGCGGACCATGCAGCCCGGTGCCACCTCGGTGGAGATCGTGCTGGGGACGCGCACGGTGCCCATGGAACCGCTCGGCGACGGCATGTTCGGGGCGGGGTTGCCCGAGCGGGACGTCCCCGACTACCGGTTCCGGGTGACCTACCCGGACGGGCACACGCGGATCGTGGCCGACGGGTACCGCTTCCTGCCCACTCTCGGCGAGATGGATCTCCACCTGATCAACGAGGGCCGGCACGAGCGGCTGTGGACCGTCCTCGGTGCGCACGTCCGCACGTACGACACCCCCGGGGGGCCCCTCACCGGGACGTCCTTCGCCGTGTGGGCCCCGAACGCCCGGGGCATCAGCGTGGTGGGCGACTTCTGCGGGTGGAACCCGATCGCCCTGCCCATGCGTGCGATCGGCGCCTCGGGAGTGTGGGAACTGTTCGTACCTGACGTGATCGACGACGCCGTCTACAAGTACTGCGTCCGCGGCGCCGACGGCCGGACCGTCGACCACGCCGATCCGCTCGCGGTGGCCACCGAGGTGCCCCCCGCCACCGGATCCAGGGTGTTCACGTCCGGCCACGAGTGGAACGACGACGAGTGGGTCGCCGGCCGGGCGACGCGCGACCACTCGCGCTCCCCGATGACGGTCCTCGAGGTCCACGTGGGCTCCTGGAGACCGGGACTCGGCTACCGCGAGTTCGCCCACCAGTTGGCCGACCACGTGACCGAGACCGGCTTCACCCATGTCGAGCTGATGCCCGTCGCCGAGCATCCCTTCGGCGGGTCATGGGGCTACCAGGTGTCCTCCTACTACGCCCCCACCAGTCGTTTCGGCACCCCGGACGACCTGCGCTATGTGGTCGACCACCTGCACTCGCGCGGCATCGGCGTGCTGGTGGACTGGGTGCCCGCGCACTTCCCCAAGGACGAGTGGTCCCTCGGCCGCTTCGACGGGACCCCGCTGTACGAGCACGCGGACCCCCGTCGCGGTGAGCAGCCCGACTGGGGCACCTACGTGTTCGACTTCGGTCGTCACGAGGTCCGCAACTTCCTGGTGGCCAACGCCCTGTACTGGGCGGAGGAGTTCCACGTCGACGGCCTGCGCGTGGACGCCGTCGCCTCGATGCTCTACCTGGACTACTCGCGGAACGAGGGCGAGTGGACCCCCAACCGCTACGGCGGTAGAGAGAACCTCGAGGCCATCTCGTTCCTGCAGGAGGTCAACGCCACCGTGCGCCGGGAGCACCCCGGATTCCTCATGATCGCCGAGGAGTCGACCTCCTGGGGCGGCGTCACCGCACCCACGGACACCGGCGGTCTCGGGTTCTCCATGAAGTGGAACATGGGGTGGATGAACGACACGCTGCGCTATGTGGGCCTCGACCCCGTCTACCGGGGACACCACCACGGCGAGGTCACCTTCTCCCTGATGTACGCCTGGAGCGAGCGGTTCGTCCTCCCGCTCAGCCACGACGAGGTGGTCCACGGCAAGGGATCGATGTGGCAGCGCATGCCGGGGTCCTCGTGGGACCGCGCGGCCGGGTTGCGCGGGCTCTACGCCTACATGTGGGCGCACCCCGGGAAGAAGCTCATCTTCCAGGGGATGGAGTTCGGTCAGGTCGGCGAGTGGAACGACGAACTGGGCGTCACCTGGGAGAACCTCGAGGGCTGGGAGGGCGAGTACCACCGCGGCATCCTCGCCTCGGTCCGGGACATGAACGCACGCTACGCGGAGAACCCCGGGCTGTGGACGCTCGACGACGACCCGTCGGGGTTCTCGTGGATCGACGCCAACGACTCGGAGCACAACGCGCTGTCGTTCCTGCGTACCGATCACGCGGGCAACACGATCGCCTGCGTGGTGAACTTCTCGGGCCGCACCCTGGACGACTACCGGATCGGTCTGCCCGAGGCCGGGTACTGGGAGGAGATCCTCAACACCGACGCCACGGCCTACGAGGGGTCGGGAACCGGCAACCTGGGCGGGGTCAACGCGGAGGAGCGGCACCACCACGGCCGCACCCATTCCGCGGGCATCACCGTCGGCCCCCGCGCCGCGGTGTGGCTGCGGCACACGCCCTGACATCGGGCGGCACCCGGGCCTCAGTACAACGCGTTGGCGAGGTTCCGACGTGCGGCCAGCACCCGCGGGTCGTCCGTCGGGAGCGCCTCGAGGAGATCGACCAGCCGGGCGCGCAGCGTCGCCCGGTCGTCGCCCGCGCTCACCCGGATGG
>NZ_JAALEF010000352.1:0-3651 GCF_014145245.1 Dietzia sp. B44
CGTACGCGAGAGCGGGGAGCACCAGGACGCCGGCGGCCGCGAGGGCGTCCGCGGTGGCCGTGGCCAGCAGCGTGTCCGTCTGGGTGGGCAGGTGCGCGCCGTGTTGCTCGGTGGCGCCGAGCGGCAGCACCGCCAGGACGGGCTCGATGGTCAGACCTTGATCGCGCCCATGTCGACGGTGAACGTCGACGCGGTGATGGTGCGGGAGGCGTCCGAGGCCAGGAACAGCACCGAGTCGGAGATGTCGTCCGTGGTGGCCATGCCCATCCCCAGGATCGGCGTGAAGTGCGGGAGGAACTGGGGCATGTTGGTGAACACGTCGTGGGCCGCCGGGTCGTCGGCACCCATGGGGGTCAGCACGCCGTAGGGGTGGATCGTGTTGACGCGGATCCGGTGCTCACCGAGTTCCTTGGCCGCGGTCTGCGCGAGGCCCACCACGCCGTACTTGGAGGCCGAGTAGGGCGACTGGACCGGCATGGCCTTGAGTCCGGCGACGGAGCTCACCAGGACGATCGATCCACCGTTGTCCGCCGCGAGCATGTGCGGGATTGTGGCCTTGAGGGTCTTCCAGTACCCCGTGAGGTTGATGTCGATCGTGTCCTGCCACTGCTGCTCGTCGATCTCCCAGACCTTGCCCCAGTTGCAGATGCCGGCGTTGGCGATCACCACGTCCAGACGGCCGCCGAACTGCTCGACCCCGCGGGCGACCAGGTCCTGCTGGAACGCCAGGTCGCGGACGTCGCCGATCTCGGCGAGGATCTCCCCGCCCTCCGCGCGGACCTTCTCGACCGTCTGCGCGAGGTCGTCCTCGGTGGCCGCCTTGTAACCGACGTGCTCGGACGGCGAGGCGCACAGGTCCAGTCCGATGACACTGGCACCCTCCCGGGCGAAACGGATGGCGTGCTTGCGGCCCTGGCCGCGGGCGATGCCGGTGATGTAGACGACCTTGCCGTCGAAGTCTCCCATGGACTGTGGTTCCTTTTCCTCTACGGACGTAACAGGGAGGCCCGGCGGACCGCCCACCGGGTCACTCTCCCAGGCGACGCATGAACCCGTCGGGGATCACGTAGTCATCCCTGGTGAGCTCCGAGATCGAGGACTTGGTCAACCCGATCAGGCTGGAGTCCAGGCCCGAGCGCAGGACGTCCAGGACGTTCTCCACGCCGGCCTGGCCGTTGGCGCCCAGGCCCCACAGGTACGCGCGGCCGATCATCACGGCGCGGGCGCCCAGGGCGAGCGCCTTGGCCACGTCCGAACCGCGCCGGATCCCGCCGTCCATCAGCACCTCGACCTGACCGTCGACGGCGTCGACGATCGGTGCGAGGCAGCGGATCGAGGCCGGGGTGCCGTCGAGGTTGTTGCCACCGTGGTTGGAGACCGAGATCGCGCTGACGCCGGCGTCGACCGCACGCCGGGCGTCGTCGATGCGGGTGATGCCCTTGAGCATGACCGGCCCGTCGTAGTTGTCCACGACCCACGCGATGTCCTCCCACGTGGCCGGCGGGGTACCCATCCACTCGCCGTAGGCGCCGAAGAAGGTCGGACCCATCTCGCCCTGGTGCACGAGGTTCGGCGTGGTCAGGTCGGGGAAACGCTTGTTGGTCACCACGTCACGCGCCCACTCGGCGGCCCAGCGCGGACGCACCACGATCTCCGGGGCGAGGGTGAGCATCGCCTTAGCGTCGAGCTTCTCCGGGATGGTCGGACTGCCCCAGTCGCGCCCCATGGAGAACGACCAGTCGGTGGTGAGGATGACGCCCGCGGCGCCGGCGGCCTTGGCCCGCTCGAGGCGCTCGAGGACCTTCTCCTTGCCGCCGAGCCAGTACACCTGGAAGAAGGTCTGCGGGTTCGCGGCGATGACCTCCTCGATCGGCTTGGAGGCGAAGGAGCTCAGTCCCATCGCGGTGCCACGCGCGGCGGCCGCGCGGGCCACGTCGACCTCACCGTCCGGGGTCACGGCCTGGACCCCGGTCGGCGAGATCATCACCGGGAGGCTGATCGGCTGCCCCATCACCGTGGTGGCCATGTCCCGCTCGGCCTTGGCCCCGATCACGTGCGGCTTGGGACCCAGCTCGGCGAACGCGGCCGTGTTGTCGTCGATCGTCACGCCCTGCTCACTGCCGGCCACCAGCGCCATGTAGACACTCCGGGGCAGTTTCTTCTTGGCGCGGCGCTGGGCCTCGGCGACCGATTCGAACCAGGGGTTGCGGCGCCAGGGGTTGGCCTCGGCGATCTTCGACAGGCGTGACACGGGAGAGGGCTCCTTCGGGGGAGGACGTGGGCGGTGGCGGGTCGGCCGGCCGACTCAGACGGGGGACTCGTCGCACAGGCTGGTGGGCCTGCGCGGCGGGGTGGTGACGAGGGTCAGCGGGACCGGACCGGTGGGCTGCTTGCGCGCCGCCAACCCTTTGACCCGGGAGTGGTCCTGTGACGGCGAGGGGATGCTGCGCTCGGCCGCGAGCAATCCCTCGCCGTACCCCTGGACGCACTCCGGGTCCGGCCCGTCCATGGGCAGGCCGGTGAAGAACTTGGCCGCCATGCAGCCGCCGCGGCAGCTGTCGTAGAAGTTGCAGGACGCGCAGGCCCCGGCCGACTGGGGCTCACGCAGCTCGCGGAAGAGCTCCGAGGTCTGCCAGACGCTCTCGAAGCCGCCGTCGGAGACGATGTTGCCGGCGAGGAACTCCTCGTGGATCGCGAACGGGCAGGCGTAGACGTCCCCGATCGGGTCGATCAGGCACACCACGCGGCCCGCGCCGCAGAGGTTCAGGCCGGGCAGCGAGCCCTGGCCGTCGCCGAAGGCCGACAGGTGGAAGAAGCTGTCACCGGTGAGGACGTTCGACCCGTGCTCGACCAGCCAGTCGTAGAGGTCCTTCTGCTGCTCGGGGAGCGGGTGGAGGTCGTCCCACACGTCCGCTCCGCGGCCGGAGGGGCGCAGGCGGGTGATGCGAAGGGTGGCGTCGTACTTGTCCGCCAGGGCCTTGAACTCGTCCAGCTGGGTCACGTTCTCGCGGGTGACCACCACCGAGATCTTGGCGTCGGTGAAGCCGGCGTTCTTGAGGTTCTCGAGGGCACGGACCGCCATGTCAAACGAGCCCGGGCCGCGGACCGCGTCGTTGACCTCGGCGGTGGCACCGTCGATGGAGATCTGCACGTCGACGTAGTCGCTCGCGGCCAGGCGCTGCGCCACCTTCTCGTCGATGCGCACGCCGTTGGTGGAGAACTTCACGCCCACCTGGTGGCTGGTCGCGTAGTCGACGAGCTCCCAGAAGTCGGGGCGGACGGTGGGCTCGCCACCGCCGATGTTCACGTAGAAGACCTGCATGCGCTGCAGCTCGTCGATGATCGCCTTGCACTGCTCGGTGCTCAGCTCGCGGGGGTCGCGCTTGCCCGAGGAGCTCAGGCAGTGCACGCACGCGAGGTTGCAGGCGTAGGTGAGCTCCCAGGTCAGACAGATGGGGGCGTCGAGGCCGCGCTCGAACTGGTCCACGAGGCGGCCGACGGGGGCGGGGGCCGCCGGGCGGCTGAGCGTGCTGGTCATGAGGTCTCCTCGATCATGCGCGAGGCGGCGAGCTGGCCGAGCGCGTGCAGGTACAGGCGGGCGGTCCCGGGGTCGTCGATCGGTACACCGGCGGCCGCGCAGGCGGCGCGGGC
>NZ_JAALEF010000353.1:0-5575 GCF_014145245.1 Dietzia sp. B44
CGCCGACCTGGACGAGGCGCTCGACCGGTTCGGCCCCACCTGGGTGGTCAAGGACGACGGCCTCGCGGCCGGCAAGGGGGTCGTGGTCACGCCCGACCGCGCCGCCGCGCACGCCCACGCGCTCGCCTGCCTGGACGACGGGCACCCGGTTCTGCTCGAGTCCTTCCTCGACGGCCCCGAGGTGTCGCTGTTCTGTCTCGTGGACGGCGAGACGGTGGTCCCGCTCCTCCCCGCTCAGGATCACAAGCGTGTCGGGGAGGGGGACCGCGGACCCAACACCGGCGGGATGGGTGCCTACACCCCCCTGCCGTGGCTGCCGCAGGGGATGGTCGACCGGATCGTCTCCGAGGTGTGTGAGCCGGTCGCCCGCGAGATGGTCGCACGGGGATGCGGCTTCTCCGGTCTCCTGTACGCGGGTCTGGCGATCACCACGTCCGGCCCCGAGGTCGTGGAGTTCAACTGCCGTTTCGGTGATCCCGAGACGCAGGCGGTCCTGGCGCTACTGGAGTCGCCCCTGGGGCAGGCCCTCCACGCGGTGGCCACCGGCCGTCTCGCCGAGCTGCCTCCGCTGGTGTGGCGCGACGGCGCCGCCGTGACCGTCGTGCTGGCCGCGGAGAACTACCCGTCCTCGCCACGCCGGGGGGACGTGATCGAGGGCGCCGAGCAGCCGGGGGTCTTCCACGCCGGGACGGCCCGGGACGAGAACGGGCGACTGGTCTCGGCCGGGGGGCGGGTCCTGTCGGTCGTCGGGACCGGTCCCGACCTCGCCGCCGCGCGCGCGGAGGCCTACCGGATCCTCGACGGGGTCGAGCTGGGCGGCGGTCACTTCCGTCGCGACATCGGCCTGGCGGCCGAGGAGGGACACATCAGCATCCCGGGCTGACGGCGGCAACCCGCCGGGCTGACGGCCGATCCGCCGTGCTGAACGCGTCCGTCCTCAACGAGCCCGTCCTCAACGAGCGTAGAGGGCCATGCGCGGCGCCTGCGCGACCAGCCAGGGGCTGAACGCGAACGGCGTCGCGTCGATGGCCTTGCGCACGTCCTCGGGCCGGGCCCAGTGGTGGGCACACACCTCGTCCGCCCGCGGGGCCAGGTCGGCGCGGATGCGGGCGGTGAACACCGGGCAGATCTCGTTCTCCACGATCCCGGAGTCGTCCACCGCCCGGTACCGGAAGTCCGGCAACGCCGGCTCGATCCCGTCCACGCGCGTCCCGAGTTCCTGTTCCGCCCGTCGCACTATCGCCTCGGCGGGGTCCTCGCCCGGTGCGGGGTGACCACAGAACGAGTTGGTCCACACGCCCGGCCAGGCGCGCTTGTGCAGCGCGCGACGGGTGAGCAGGACGCGGCCCTCCTCGTCGACCACGTGGCACGAGAACGCCAGATGCAGCGGGGTGTCGGTGGTGTGGACGGTGGCCTTGTCCGCGGTGCCGACGGGCTGGCCGTCCTCCGAGAGGAGGACCACGTACTCGGTGCCCGCGGGAGCGGAGGCGTCGGGGAGGGAGGACATGCCGCCAACCTTAGGCGCTCCGGGCCGGACGGGCCGCCGGGGACTCAGACGGCGAGGTCGCGGGCGATCACCAGTCGCTGGATCTGGTTGGTGCCCTCGAAGATCTGGGTGATCTTGGCCTCGCGCATGTACCGCTCCACGGGGAACTCCCGGGTGTAGCCGACGCCGCCGAGCACCTGGACCGCGTCCGTCGTGACCTTCATCGCCGCGTCCGTGGCGGTGAGCTTGGCGATCGAGGCCTGGCGGGAGTAGGGACGGCCGGCGTCCTTGCGCCGGGCGGCGTCGAGGTACGTGGCGCGGGCGGAGGTCACGGCCGCGGCCATGTCCGCCAGCAGGAAGCCCAGGCCCTGGTGGCCGATGATGGTCTTGCCGAACGCCTCGCGCTCATTGGCGTAGGCGACCGCGTCGTCGAGTGCCCGCTGCGCGATGCCGGTGGCCACCGCGGCGATCCCGAGCCGGCCCGAGTCCAGGGCGGAGAACGCGATGCGCAGTCCGTCGCCCTCGGCGCCCAAGAGACGGGCGGCGTCGACCCGGGCGCCCTCGTAGGCGGCGGTGGTGGTGGGCACGCCGTTCAGGCCCATCTTGTCCTCGGGCTTCCCGAACGTCAGGTTCTCGGTGTCGCGGGGGACCAGGAGACACGAGATGCCGCGGGACCCCTCGCCGGTGCGGACGAAGGTGTTGTACACGTCGGCGATCCCACCGTGTGTGATCCAGGACTTGGTGCCGGTGACCACGAACTCGTCACCCTCGCGCTCGGCGCGGCACCGCAGCGCCGCCGCGTCCGACCCGGCCTGTGGCTCCGAGAGCGAATACGCGCCGATCTGCTCGCCGGCGAGCATCCCGGGCAGCCACTCGGCCTTCTGCTCGTCGGAGCCGGCGGTGGCCAGGGGGAAGCAGGACAGACCGTGCACGCTCGTCGCGACGGCGACAGCCGCCCACCGGGCACCGAGCTCCTCGAGCACCTGCAGGTACACCTCGTACGGCTGGTCGCCGCCGCCGAACTCCTCCGGATAGGGCAGCCCCAGCAGGCCCACCTCGCCGAGTTGCGCGAAGAGCCCCTCGGGATAGGTGTGGTTCCGCTCGTGCTCGGCCGCGATCGGCTCGAGCAGCTTGTCCGCGACCGAGCGGGTCATGTCGAGGAGTTCGTACGCCTCGTCGCTGGGGAGCAGTCGGTCGACGGCCATGGGAGTCCTTCCGGGTACGTGCGGGAATCGTCGGGTGGTCCCATTAGAGTGCACGGCTCCGGAGCAGTCGTACCAGCCCCGAAAGCGGGGGTGCCCGTCGGTGGGTGGTGTGCGGCGGGCCTCTGCAGCAGTATCTGCAGACATGTCTGCAGATACGACCGAGACCACGCCGCCCACCGGCACGCCCCTGTCCCCGGACGAGCTCCTGGCGATCTACGACGTCCCCGGTGCGAGTGCGGCGGAGTTCCTGTGCGACCGCCACGACCCCGACGCCGTGGCCTTCACCGTGATCGACGCCGACCTGTCCGGTCGCGACATCACCTACGGCGAGCTGAAGGTCGGGAGCGAGAAGGTGGCCGCCGCCCTGGCGGCTCTCGGTGTGGGCGAGGGGGACCGGGTCGCCACGCTCATGGCCAAGTCCGCGGACCTGGTGTTCACGCTCATGGGGATCTGGCGCCTGGGCGCGGTGCACATGCCGCTGTTCACCGCGTTCGCCTGGCCCGCCATCGAGATGCGGATCACCGGCGGCGACGCCCGGGTGATCGTGTCCGACGCCGACCAGCGGGGGAAGCTCGAGAGCACGTCCGTCCCGGTGGTCGTGGCCGGGCTGGCGGACTGCCCCGGTGCCCGGGAGGGAGACCTCGACCTCGACACGATCGTCGGCGACCAGGAGCCCGGTCGCGGCGCCGCGGTCACCGGCCCGGACGCCGGGATGGTGATGCTCTTCACCTCGGGCACCACCGGCACCCCCAAGGGGGTCGTCGTCCCCGTCCGCGCGCTCGCCGCGTTCCACCAGTACATCGAGACCGGTCTGGACGTGCGCGCCGACGACGTGTTCTGGAACGGTGCCGATCCGGGCTGGGCGTACGGCCTCTACTACGGCATCCTCGGTCCGCTGGCGGTGGGCCGCCGCAGCCTGCTCCTCCACGCCCGATACACCCCGGAGTTGGCGTTCGCCGTCCTGCAGTACTACGGGGTCACCAACTTCGCGGCGGCGCCGACGGTCTACCGGACGATGCGCGCCAAGCGCGACATCGCGCCGGACGTGAGGCTCCGCCGGGCCTCCGCCGCCGGTGAGCCGCTCACCCCCGAGGTGATCGAGTGGTCGATCGAGCAGTTCGGTGTCGAGGTCCGGGACCAGTACGGCCAGACCGAGCACGGGATGTTCATCATCAACCCCTGGCACGACTCGCTGCGCGAGGACGTCCGTCCCGGGTCCATGGGAGTGCCGCTTCCCGGGTGGGGGTGCACCGTGCTCGCGGCCGACTCCGACGAGACCGCGCCGGTGGGGGAGCTCGGCCGCGTCGCGATCGACGTCCCCGCCAGCCCGCTCATGTGGTTCACGGGGTACCACGACGCGCCCGAGAAGACGGCCGAGCGGTTCAGCGCGGACGGCCGCTGGTACTACACGGGCGACGCGGCCAAGCTCGACGCCGACGGTCATTTCTACTTCTCCAGCCGCGACGACGACGTGATCATCATGTCCGGCTACCGGATCGGCCCGTTCGACGTGGAGTCCGTCCTGGCCAAGCACCCGGACGTGCTGGAGTCGGCGATCATCGGCGTCCCCGACGAACTGGCCGGTGAGGTACTCGAGGCGTACGTCGTGCTGCGCGAGGGTGTCGAGGGTGACGACGACAAGGCGGAGGAACTGCAGAAGTGGGTCAAGACGGAGTTCGCGGCCCACGCGTTCCCCCGGAAGGTCCACTTCGCCCGTGAGCTGCCCAAGACGCCGTCGGGCAAGATCCAGCGGTTCCTGCTGCGCAAGGAGCGCGGGGCGAGATAGAGAGCGCGGAGCGGGGCTCCAACCGGGAGTTACGTACGGTCACATAAAGACGGTTCATGGGTCTATGCTCGGCCGATGAAAATCTCGCGAGGAGCGCGCGCCCTCGGCGCCGCCGCGCTGGCCGTCGTCGTCCCCCTCGTGTCCGCCACCGCGGCGGTGCCCGCGGCCGCGAACCCGGTGATCTCCTCCATCGCCCCGGACCCGTCGGTCCAGAGGGGAGCGGACGGCGCCTTCCACGTCTACGCGTCCTCGGACGACTGGTCGGACGGTGCCGGGTACCGGCTCGTCCCGCACTTCCGGTCCTTCGACCTGGTCGAGTGGGAGTACGTGGGGGACGCCTTCGGATCCCGTCCCTCGTGGGCACCGTCGGGGTCGTACCTGTGGGCGCCGGTCGTCCACGTCGCCGACGCCGGAGCGGTCATGTACTACACGACCGGCGGGCCGGCCCCCTGTATCGGGATGGCCACCGCGCCCGGGATCGAGGGCCCGTGGACCCACGGCGGTGCGCCGATCGTCTGCTACGGGGCCGACGCGCCCTATCGGGATCTGGATCCGATGGACCCCGAGGTGGTGTTCACGGCCGACAGCCCGGTCATGTTCATGGGGAACTTCGAGGGGATCCACGCGGTGCGGATGAACCCAGCGGGGACAGCTCTGATCGGCGACCCCGTCCTGGTGGCCGGTACGGGCGTCGAGGCCCCCGCCATCGTCAGCCGCGAGGGCAGGACGCACCTGTTCACCAGTGCTGGACTGTGTTGCAACGGCGAGCAGTCCCAGTACCGGGTGTTGGGTGGCCGCGCCGACGACGTGATGGGCCCGTACTCCGATCGGCAACAGCGCCCGTTGGTGCAGGGGCCGGGTTCCCCGCTGCCCGGCGACGTGATCCTCAAGGGTGACGCCGACTGGGTGGGACCGGGTCACGTCGACGTGACCACCGACGACGCGGGGCAGGACTGGATGCTCTATCACGCCGCCCCCCGCGGCAGCGCCGTGCTCCCCAACGGGGTGCAGCGGCGGTACATGATGCTCGACCGCCTGGACTGGGTCGGCGGGTGGCCCGTGGTCGGGGACGGCACCCCGTCCTCGACCCGGTCCGCC
>NZ_JAALEF010000354.1:0-2709 GCF_014145245.1 Dietzia sp. B44
ATCCCACCACCACGACCGATCCCACCACCACGACCGCTCCGGCGACGGCGACCACCACCGCGCAGCCCGACCCCACCCTCTCGGCCGCTCCCGGCTCCCCGGCGGCCGACGCCGTGGAGGCCGACGGGTCCGACCTCGACCCGACAGCTGACGACGACGAGGTGGGCACCACGCCCGACCTGTGCGCGGTCCTCGGTGACGGCGAGATGGACGGCGCCTCCCTGGCGACCCTGCTGCCGGCGCTCACCGGTGAGGAGGACTCCGCGTCCTCCGGTCTGCTCCTGGTCCTGGTCAACGCCGTCGTCGGCATGCTCCCGTCGATCCTCGGCGAGAGCGGCTCGATGCAGAACCTGGGATCGGCCGGACAGTTCCTGTGCACCCTCTCGCCGTCACTGCTGGGCGGGGAGTCCCTCGGCGACACCGACACCGAGACCACGGGAGGCGAGGCTCTCGGCAGCGCCCCGTCCGCGCTGCTCGGGATGTTCACCACCGGTGCCGGCAGTCTCGGAGACTGACCGGTAGACGCACCGCGGAAGCACTTACGGCGGACGGGCGGGCGGGATACAGTCCTGATGTCGACAGCAGGCGCCGCTGACCAGTGGTGGCGCGTGACAGCGTCCGTCGCACTCTGGTCCGTCGCCATCTAAGGGGTTTCATCGCCATGTCCACCCGCAGGGTCGTCACCGCCTCCGCCGCCGCACTCCTCGCGGCCGCGCTCTCCGTACCGATCGTCAGCGCCCAGGCCGGGGACGCCGGGTCCCCGGGCTCCGCGACGGGCAGCCTGGACGCCGGAAGCCTGATGGGAGCCGGCGGCGAGAGCGGGAGTCTCCCCGGCGGGAGCGGCGAGGGGTCCGGGGGCGACGGTGACACGGGGAGCGCCGGCTCGGCGGGGTCCGGAGAAGGCGGGTCGAGCGACGGCAGTGCCGGCGACGAGGGCAGCCTCGACACCTCGAGCGCGGACGACACCAGCGTCGGCGATCTCGTACCCGAGTCGGAGGCGAGGTGCGAGCTGCCCGACCTCGGCGGGTCGGTCGCCAAGTTCTACCCGCTGTTCGGGATCTCGGGTGTGCCGACCGCCGTCCTCGACTTCGTCACCTCCGCACTGGGCTCCTTCCCCAACCTGCTCGACGTGGTCGCGGGGCCCGGCGGGGGAGCGAACCTGGTGGGTCAGACCGGGTCGCTCACCGAGCCGCTGTGCACGTCCGTCTTCGGCGGCCAGATGGCCCTGCCTCCGGTCACCGTGATCGTCGACGGGGACGGCAACCCGGTCACCACCGTCACCGGCACCGTCGCCCCCGGGGGAACCGGTACCGGCAGCATCAGCGGCAGCGGCGCGGAGCCGTCCACCTCGAGCTCCGGCTCGAGCTCCACCCCGAGCTCTGGCCCGGTCTCCGTCTCCGTCGCGGTGGGAGACGGTGCGGAGTCGGGGACCGGCGCGTTCGCGCTGCCGACCAGCGTTCCCACTCCCGGCGCCTGACCTCCGCCCTTCCCGAGCCCGACGGCCCGGTCCCCTGACGGGGGCCGGGCCGCAGTCGTCCCGTGGGCCGGGGTCGCGACTCGCTAAACGGGTGCCCACCCAGCAGTGAATACCCCTGGGGTGTGTTACCAGTGAGGCTAGAGCGAATTCTGTGACTATTGTGACAGGAGTAGACACTTGATGTGCATGAGGTTAGAGTGACTCTAGAAATGGTCTGCGCTCCCATATCCGGGGAGTGAGCGATCCGAACCCCTCCGGAAGGAACCAGCCGATGCGTGCTCGCCTCGCCCGCCCTCGTCGTATCGTCCGGGGTCGCCTTGTCGCCCCCGTCGCAGCCGCAGCGGCGGTCGCCCTCGTGGGCGGCGTCGTCGTCGCCGCCCCCGATGCCCCCACCGTCCGCGGTGACGTCCAGACCGTCGCCGTCTCCGCCCCGGCCTTCAACGCCGGAGCCTCCTACTCGTTCGATCTCCAGGGACTCGTCGGGGCAGGGGAGTGGAGCGGCATCGTCATCACCGAGGTCAACGGGCTTCCCGAGGGGCTGACCTACGCGGACGGCGTCATCTCCGGGACCGCCGTGGCCGCGGGTGTGTACACCGTGTCGGTCGTCGGGACGCTCGGTGGCCAGATCGTCACGATTCCGGTGACCCTCACGGTCAACAACCCCGATGGCACCGCCCCGATCGGCGCCGAGGCCGGTTCGGCGGCCGGTGTCGAGGGCAGCCTCGGAGGCGAGGCGCAGGCCGGCGGTCAGATCACCACGGGTTCCGCCGGCACCGATGCCATCCTCGGAGCCGTGGTGGGCATCGTGACCTCGCTCGGTGGGGGTTCCGCGGCCGAGATGGTGACCGGATCGCTCGGCACGGGCGAGACGACCCCCGATGCTCCGGGCCAGACCCCTTCCGCCCCGATCGGCAGCGACGCCAACGGGCAGATCGACCTCGGCAGCCTGGCCGGCGGCACCCCGGACGGCGGCACGAACACCCCCGACACCGGATCGCCGGTCCTGCCGGGTTCGACGGGGAACGCCGGCGGGGAGGCCACTGGAGAGGTGACCGGCGGGCTCGACACCCAGAGCCTGGGGCCGCTGGGTTCGCTGCTCGACACCGGCGGTCAGACCGGCTCGACCACCGACGGTGAGACCACCACGGGAGGTGACCTCACCACCGGCGGCGGATTGAACACCGTCGCGCAGGTCGAGGTGCCCGGCTCGTCGTCGCCCGTCGACACCGGGT
>NZ_JAALEF010000355.1:0-1875 GCF_014145245.1 Dietzia sp. B44
TCCACCGCCGCGACGCGGGGGTCCGCGCGCAGCGCGGCGGTGCGGCGGTGGCCCAGACGGCGGACGCCGACGAACGCGAGAGTGGCCGCTATCCCGGAGGCCACCAGTGACCACGGGATCGCCACCGCGGGAGCGAAGAGCACAGCGGCCGAATAGGTGAAGGTCGACCGGGGGACCGGCGCCACGGTGACGATCGCGTAGGCGGAGAAGAACGCGACCGGGAACCACGGGCCCAGCTCATCCGCCCAACCGCGCAGCTGCTCCAGTCCCGGGGTCGGGACGACGGTGGCCAGCACCACCAGGGCCAGGACGACCGCCACCCACCAGATCACCCGTCCGCGCACGGGTCGACTGTAGTCGCCGGGATCGCGGAGCCCACCCCTGGTGACCCCGCACACATGGTCACGTCTCGACAGCGGGAGGGGCTGCATTAGAGTCCGTGGTGACCCCCTTCACTCCACAAGAGAACGAGGTACCGGTGTCCAGTCCGACCACAGGTCCCGACCTTCACTCCTGGTACGCCTCTGTGGGAGCCGTCCTCGCGAAGGCCGCCCGCAAGGATCCCGCCGAGATGCCCGAGGACGCCTGGCGCGCCCTCGTGGCCACCACCCGCGACGGGATCGAGGTGAACCCCCTCTACACGCGCGCCGACGAGACGCCCGAGCGCCCGGCTCCGGGGTCGTTCCCGTTCGTGCGGGGAGGGGACCGGTCGGGGCTCCCGGAGAACGGCTGGCACGTCAGCGCCAGGGTCGAGGCCAAGGGCGACCCGAGCGAGGTCAACACCTCGGTCCTGGACCTTCTCGGCCAGGGCGCGTCCGCGCTGTGGTTGCGGGTGCCGGCCGCCGACGTGGCCGCCGTCCTCAAGGACGTCTACCTGGACCTCGCGCCGGTGACCTTCGACGCCGGATCGGACCTCGTCGAGGTCACCGACGCGTTCCTGGAGCTGCTCGACCAGCGCAGGTCGGCAGGAGACGGGGTGACCGACCGGTCCTCGGTGATCGCCGACCTCGGCGCGACACCGGTCACCTCCGCGTACGCCGCGGGCGCGTCGTCGGAATCGGTCGACCTCGACGCGGCGGTCGGCCTCGCCGTCCGTGTGGCCGAGCGCGAGGAGACCGTCCGGACCTTCGTCGCCGACGGCACGGTATTCCACGCAGACGGCGCCGGGGACGCGCAGGAGCTCGCCTACGCCGTGGCCGCGGGCCTGGAGTACGTCCGGGCGCTGATGTCGGCGGGGCTCGACGTCGAGGTCGCCCTGCGCCAGATCTCGTTCCGGTTGTCCGCCACGGACGACCAGTTCGTCTCGATCGCCAAGTTCCGTGCCGGGCGCCTGATGTGGGCCCGCGTCGCCGAACTCCTGGGCGCACCCGACGCGGGGAATGCGCCTCAGCACGCCGTCACCTCCTCGGCCATGATGGCGCGACGCGACCCGTGGGTGAACATGCTGCGCACCACTCTCGCCTCGTTCGGGGCCGGGGTCGGCGGTGCCACCTCCGTCACCGTCCTGCCGTTCGACGCCTCCCTGCCCGGGGGCCTGGAGAGCGCCTCACCGGCCTTCGCCGAGCGCATCGCACGCAACACCCAACTGCTGCTGCTCGAGGAGTCCCACCTGGGGCATGTGGTCGATCCCGCCGGAGGATCCTGGTACGTCGAGTCGCTCACCGACTCGCTCGCCGAGGCCGCCTGGTCCGCGTTCCAGACCGTCGAGGCCGAGGGAGGACTCGCCGCCGCCATCGCCTCGGGGAGCGTCGCCGCCGCGATCGCCCGGGTCCGCGAGGCCCGCGATGCCGACATCGCCCACCGCACAGCGCCGATCACCGGTGTCTCCGAGTTCCCGAACCTCGCCGAGCCACCGCTCGACCCGGCTCGGCGCGG
>NZ_JAALEF010000356.1:0-7012 GCF_014145245.1 Dietzia sp. B44
CCTCTGCCCTCGTGCGTCCCGCCCGGGTGCGCCCCGCTCAGCCCCGCCAGGGCGCGATCGGGTTGCCCTGCCAGCGGGTGCCCGGGGGGATACGGTCGCCGCGCATGACGAGCGACGCCGGGCCCACGGTGGAGCCGTCGCCGATCGAGGACGCCGGGAGGGTCACACAGTGGCAGCCCAGGGTCGCGCCGTCGGCCATGTCCACCCGGTCGATCTGCATGATGCGGTCGTGGAACAGGTGGGTCTGCACCACGCAGCCGCGGTTGACGGTGACGGCATCGCCCAGGGAGACCAGGTCGGCCTCGGGGAGCCAGTAGGACTCGCACCACACACCCCGGCCGATGCGCGACCCGAGCAGCCGCAGCATGACGGTGAGGATCGGGGTGCCGGAGGCGGGGCGGGCCATCCAGGGCGCGGCCAGGAGTTCGACGAACGAGTCGGCGACCTCGTTGCGCCACACGAAGGAGGACCACAGGGGCTGTTCGCCCGCGCGGATCCTGCCCACCAGGAGCCACTTGGCCAGCACCGAGACGAACAGGGCCACGAGTCCGGCGTACGCGAGGGTGACCCCGGAGGCCAGCGCCGCGACGCCGAAGCCCCATTCCCGGTGGATCTCCTGCATCACGACCAGGACGCTGACCAGCAGCAGGAACGAGAGCCACACGGGGACCAGGCGCAGGGTCTCCCAGGCGCCGCGGGCCACCTTGAGGCGCCGGGGCGGCTGGTAGGTGCGCACATCGCTCTCGCCGTCGGTCACGGCCCTGGGCAATTTCTGCGGCGGTGAACCGAGCCACGAGGTGCCCTTCTTGGCCTTCTGCGGCGCGGAGGACAGCACGGCGACCAGCCCGCGCGCGGGGACCTTGCGGCCGGCGGACGCGATTCCGGAGTTGCCCAGGAACGCGCGTTTGCCGACCTGCGCCTGCTCCAACCGCATCCAGCCCGATCCCAGTTCGTACGGCGCGACCATCGTGTCGTCGGCGAGGAACGCCCCGTCCCGGACGGTGGTGAGCGAGGGGATGAGCAGGACGGTCGAGGCCTCCACGTCCTTGCCGATCCGCGCGCCCAGCGCCCGGAGCCACATCGGGGTGAGCATCGAGGCGTAGAGCGGGTACAGCCAGTTCCGCGAGGCGTCCATGATGCGCTCGCTGCACCAGGCCTGCCACGCGATGCGCGAGTGAACCGGGTGGAACCCCTCCTCGAGGCCCACCGAGAGCGCACGGACCGACACCAGCGTGAGCGCGGCGAACAACGCGAGCGCGAGCAGCGTCCCGGGGACCGACCACAGGGTGGTACTCAGGAACAGCTGGCCGGGGGTCGTGGCGTCCCGCGCCCCCCAGGCCACCACCGCGAGTCCGGCGGCCAGGGCGAGTAGCGGCATCGCGCCGAGGGCCACCGCCGAGAGCTGGTAGATCACGCTCCACACGCGACTGCGGGGTGCGGGTTCGGCCGGCCAGCTCGAGCCCCGCTTGCCCCGCTTGAGGGCGGGTGAGCCCGCGTAGCGCTTCCCGGCCTTGACGGTGCCCACCACGGCGGACCCGATCTCCACGTGCGCGCCGCTGCCGACCACCGCGCCGGGCAGCAGTGTGGACCGGGCTCCCACCACCGCGTTCTCGCCGATCGCCACGGCTCCGATGTGCAGGACGTCGCCGTCGATCCAGTGCCCGGCCAGGTCGACCTCGGGCTCGATGGAGGCTCCGTCGCCCACGGTCAGCAGCCCGGTGACGGGGGGCAGGGTGTGCATGTCCACGCCGTGGCCGATCGACGCGCCGAGAAGCCGCGCGAACGGTGTGAGCCAGCCGGCGCCCTCGAGGTTGGCGACGCCGGAGGCCTCGACCAGCCGTTCGGCCGCCCAGAGGCGAAGGTGGACCGAGCCGCCCCGCGGATAGGTGCCCGGGGTGACCCCGGCCATGAGGACCCGGCAGAGGAGCCCCGTCACCACCGTGCGGCCCGCGGGCAACAGCAGCAACACCGCGAGGATCCCGAGCACCCACCACGAGACCGGGCGCGCCCAGGGGATTCCCACGGAGGCGGCGACGTTGTTGGCGATCCCCAGCCAGGTGAGCCACTGCAGCCCCGTGACCGTCAGCAGCGGGAGGGTCGCCAGGACCTGCACCACCTGCGCACCGCGGCCGACCGGTCTGACGTGTCGCGGTTCCACCGTGGCCACCGGCTCGAGCTCGTCGAGGTATCCCGCGAAGTCGCCCAGGCGCGGGCGGTCGTAGATGTCCCCCACGGTGACGCCGGGGAAGCGCTCCCGGACCGCCACCACCACGTGGGCGGCGGCGAGCGAGCCCCCTCCCAGTGCGAAGAAGTCCTCGTCCACCCCGGAGACGTCGGCACCGAGGGCCGAGGACCACAGTTCGGCCACCCACGCGTCGGTGCCGTCCAGCTCGGTCTCGGCGGCCGAGGTCTGTGCGAGGGGCCACGGCAGGGCCGCGCGGTCGACCTTCCCCGAGGTGCGGGTGGGCAACTCGTCGACGAGGGTCAGCCGGGGGACCACACCCGCCGGCAGGCGGTCGCGCAGGATCCCGGCGGCGTCGGCGAGGTCGAAGCCCACGGGGTCGTCGGCCACGAGATAGGCCACCAGCACGGACTGGCCCGCGTCGGTCTTCTTGACCGCGGCGGCTCCCGCGCTCACGCCGGGCAGGGCGGACACGGCGGTGTCGACCTCACCCAGCTCGAGACGGCGTCCACCGATCTTGACCTGGTCGTCCACGCGGCCGGTGAAGTACAGGCCGTCGGCCTCGAGGCGCACGACGTCGCCGGACCGGTAGGCGCGCTCCCACCCGAGGGTCTCCATGGGCGCGTACTTCTCGGCGTCCTTGTCCGGGTCGAGGTATCGGGCCAGTCCGACGCCACCGATCACCAGCTCGCCGGACTCGCCGTAGCCGACAGGCAGTCCCGTGGCGTCGACCACGGCCAGGTCCCATCCGTCCAGCGGCAGGCCGATCGAGACCTCACCCCTGCCGTCCAGCTGCGCCGCGCACGCCACCACGGTGGCCTCGGTCGGCCCGTAGGTGTTCCAGACCTCCCGGCCGTCTCCCGCGAGTCGCGCGGCGAGCTCGGGCGGGCAGGCCTCGCCGCCGAGGATCACCAGGCGGATGTCGGCGAGCATCTCCTCCGGCCATATCGAGGCCAGGGTCGGGACGGTGGAGATCACCGTGATCCCGCGGTCGCGCAGCCACGGGCCCAGGTCGAGCCCGGACTTGACGATCGACCGGGGCGCGGGCACCAGGCACGCCCCGTGTGCCCAGGCCAACCACATCTCCTCGCAGGAGGCGTCGAACGCCACGGACAACCCCGCCAGCACCCGGTCGCCCGGGCCGAGCGGGGCGCCGGTGAGGAAGATCCGCGATTCGGCGTCCACGAACGCGGCCGCGCTGCGGTGGGTCACCGCCACACCCTTCGGCAGGCCGGTGGTGCCGGAGGTGAAGATGATCCAGCAGTCGTCGTCGACGGTGGGGGCCCGGTGTCGCGACGGGTCGGCCGGACGTCCGGGGTCGGTGACCCGCATCCCCTGGGCGGTGTAGACGGCCGCCACCTGCGCCTGCCCGAACACCAGCTCGGCGCGGTCGGCCGGATCGTCCACGTCCACGGGGACGTACGCCGCCCCGGCGGCGAGGGTCGACAGGATCGCCAGGTACAACTCGACGCCGCCGGAGGGCATGTGGATGCCCACCCGGTCGCCCGCCCCGACCCCCTGCTGCTGCATCCAGCGTGCCGAGGTGTGGATCTCCTCCCACACCTCGCGGTAGCTCAACACGCGCGCTCCGTCGTCGAGGCACGGGGCGTCCGGGTGACCCTGGGCCGCGGAGCCCAGAACGTCCAGCAATGTCCGGGGGCTCGGGGCCTGTGAGCTGCGAAGATACTGCTCAGGGATGGTGTGCACGTGCGGATGGTATCCCGGTCGGGTGAACTTCCCCCCACAGCGTGGGTGGAACTGGTTCTATTAACTCATGTCAGAATCTCTCCAGGGCAAGACCGTCGTGATCGTGGGAGCGGGGCCCGGTTTCGGGCGGACCCTCGCCCTGCGGGCAGCCGAACAGGGGGCGACCGTCGTCGTGGCCGCCCGCACCGCCTCCCGGCTCGACGGGATCGTCGACGAGGTCCGTGCCGCCGGTGGCACCGCGATCGCCGCCGCGGTGGACGCCACGGAGGCCGACTCCGTGCGGGCGTTGCGCGAGACCGTCGCCCAGCACACCGATGCGGTCCACGGCCTGGTCTACAGCGCGTTCGCCGTACCCAGCATGAAGCCGCTGGCCCAGACCGACCACGAGCAGATCTCGCGGGGGATCGACCTCTCGGTCCTCGGCGCGCTCCGCACCACCCAGGAGTTCACCCCGTTGCTCGAGGCGGGCGCGGAGACCCCGGACGCGGAGCAGATCGACGCCGCGCCCGCGAGCAGCTCCGTGGTGATGATGGCCTCGGCCGTCATCCATCATTCCCGCGAGCGCTACGCCGGCTACAAGATCGCCAAGACGGCCCTCGTCGCGCTGGGGCATTCCCTGGCCACAGAGCTCGGACCGCGTGGGATCCGCGTCAACACCGTGGCGCCCGGGTACATCTACGGCGAGACCCTCAAGGGGTACTTCGAACACCTGGCGGGCAAGTACGGCGGGACCGTGGAGGACGTCTACGCCCACACCGCCGAGAAGATGGACCTGCGCCGCCTGCCCGGCGAGCGCGAGATCGTCGACCCGGTGGTGTTCCTGCTCTCGGACGCCGCGTCGGCGATCACCGGCCAGACCCTCACCGTGGACTGCGGCGAGTTCCACACCTGAGGCGAGTTCCACACCTGAGTCCGCGCCCGCTCCCGCGTCCCCACCCCGAGGCGCGGTTCAAGTTCGGATTCGGGGTCCGTCCCGGATGTGGTGGACGCTGCGGGGGAGGAGACTGGAGGTCATCGGGGAGAGGTCCCCGGCCACCAATTTCCGACGACGACGAGGTGACACGTCATGACCTACCCTTCAGACTCCCAGCCCAGGCGACTGACCAGGTCCGAGGACCGCTGGATCGGGGGCGTGTGCGGCGGACTGGCCGACTACTTCGGGCTGGACCCGGTGTTGGTCCGCGTCCTGTTCGTGGCCTCGCTGCTGCTGCCCGGGCCGCAGGTGCTGCTCTACGTGATCCTGTGGTTCGTCATGCCTGACGCCCGCGCCTGAGGAGGCCATGGCAGGCTGAGCGCATGAGCACTCCAGACACCTCGGCCGCGCCCGGTCAGTACTCCTCCGTCCGCATCGAGAAGGGGGTCCGGGACCCGTTCGTCGCGCAGGTGACGCTGATCGGGCCCGGCCCCCACAACGGTATGGGGCCCGACTTCTGGGCGGAGATGCCCCGTGTGATGGCGGAACTCGACGCCGATCCGGAGGTCCGCGCCGCCGTCATCGCCGGTGAGGGCCGGAACTTCTCCTACGGGTTGGATCTGATGGCGATGATGCCGCAGTTCATGGACTTCCTGCCCCAGGACAAGACCCCGGACGCCTCTCGTAACGAGCGGATCCTGGACTTCGTGGAGAACATGCGCCGCGCCATCGACTCGGTGGCGTCGGCCAAGACCCCGACTGTCGCGGCGGTCCAGGGCCGCTGCATCGGGGGCGCCGTGGACCTGATCTCCGCGTGCGACGTCCGCCACGGTGCCGCCGATTCCTCCTACTCGATCCGCGAGGTCAAGGTGGGGATCGTGGCCGACATGGGGTCGCTCGCGCGGCTGCCCCACATCATCGGCCAGGGGCTGACCCGGGAGCTCGCCCTGACCGGACGGGACATCGGCGCGGAGACCGCCCTGCGCTACGGGCTGGTCACCCACGTGGCCGAGGACGCCGCCGGCGTGTTGGACTCGGCGCACGCCACCGCCGCCGAGATCGCGGGCAACCCCCCGCTCGTCGTCCGCGGGACCCGCGAGGTGTTGAACCGCGGCATCGAGGGACAGATCTACGAGAACAACCGCTACGTGGCCACGTGGAACGCGGGCTTCCTCGCCTCCGCCGACATGATGGAGGCCATCTCGGCGACGCTGGAGAAGCGCGAGGCCAGGTTCACCGGCCGCTGAGCCCCGGCGCAGACCGCCCGGCACACCCGGCCTCCTGCATCGACAAGAGCGTTCCGCACACCCGCCTCTCGAGCGATGTGTGCGGAACGCTCTTCGCGTGGCCGTGGGACGGGGTGCGGCGGGCCGGGGTCAGCCGCGGTTGGGCTCGGCCTTCTCCTCGGGATGCGTGCCGTAGTTCTCGATCCCCTCGGCCACGAGCTTCTCGCCGTGGGCCTTGTCCCGCCACTCGCCGGGGGTGACGTGCTTGCCCGGCTCGAGGTCCTTGTAGTGGAGGAAGAAGTGCTCGATCGCCTTGAGCTCGTACTCCGGGACGTCGTTCACGTCCTGGATGTGCTCCCACCGCGGGTCCAGGGCCGGCACGCACAGCAGCTTGTCGTCGCCGCCGGCCTCGTCCGACATCGTGTAGACGCCCACGACGCGGGAGTTGACGATCACGCCGGGGTACACCGACTCGTCGAGCAGGACCAGCGCGTCGCACGGGTCGCCGTCGTCGGCCAGGGTGTGGTCGATGTAGCCGTAGTCGGCCGGGTAGCCCATCGAGGTGAACAGGAACCGGTCGAGGTAGATCTTCCCGGTCTCGTGGTGGATCTCGTACTTGTTGCGCGAGCCCTTGGGGATCTCGATGGTCACTTCGACGGACACTGGCGTACCTCGCTGATCGGCGTTCTCGGGACCCCGGACGCGCGCCCGGGAATTCGCGTCGAGTGTAGTAGGCCGGTGCGGCACCGGGGGCGCTCGTCGTCAGGTCGCCCGCTAGCGTGGGTGGTTGATGGCCGCTGCCCGGTCGGGTGCGGGGTGAGGCGAGTCCGGGAGGGTGGGGGTCGGTGACCGAACGGCGCGTGTGGCGGGGGCGGGGCCCGGCGTGGCGGATCGGGGTCGTCCTCGTCACCGTCGCGCTGCTGGTGGCGGGCCTCGTGGTGGCGGCACTCCTCACCGATGTCGAGGGGGAGCTGCGTGCCGGCC
>NZ_JAALEF010000357.1:0-2397 GCF_014145245.1 Dietzia sp. B44
CCGCCGCCGAGGCCGCCGACCGGCGTCGCCGGGCCACCGCCGTCGTGGGCGTCGTGGCCACCCTCGCCGCACTCGCCCACGCGCAGGGGATCCCCGATCACCTGCACGAGGAGATCCGACTGGCCTATACGGACACCGACGGCGACGGCGAGCGCGCCGACCGCTTCCCGCCCGGGCCCGAGTCCCACTACGCCGAGGTCGACAGGGTCATCCTCGAGGCGTTCCCGGGCCGCGAGAAGACCGACCTCGTCGTCGTCAGCACCGCCGACGCCTTCCTGGCCTACCACCCGTACCTGGCCTACCAGGCCGTCACCTCCCACTACGCCAACCCGCTCGGTCGGTACGACGAGCGCAACGAGGTGATGCTCGGCTGGGAGGACGCCACCAGCGGCGACGAGCTGTACGCCATGATGAACGACACGCCGTGGCGGCGCCCGGATGCCGTGGTCGCCCGCCCCTCGGGTTCCGGGTACGCGCTGCGCCTGGCCGAGGACACCTATCCCAACGACCCCAACGTGCGCCGGTTCGGCGTCACCATCCCCGCCGAGGCCGTGGAGGGCCCCCACTTCGAGGTCCACGACGTCGGACCGTTCGCCGTGATCGTGGTGCGATGAGGTGACCCCACTGTGACGGCGAGCGACCGGCGCCCCCTCGGGCGGCACCCCTACCCGGGGATGGACCGCGACCGACGGCTGGCCGTGATCACCGGCTTCCTCGGCGCGTTCCTGGCGATCCTGTCCGGGTTCCTCCCGGTCCACCAGGACACCACCGAGGTGCGCTGGACCGCCGGACCCGACTACGCCTCCGTCACCGCGCCGCTGGTCTCCGGGAGACCGCTCGACCTGACCATCACCGCACCGTGTGGCCCGTTGTCGCAGGTTCCCGACGACACGATCGTGTTCTCGACCCTGCCCGAGGGCGCACCCGGTCGGATCTCCGACGGCCTCGTGGTGCAACGCTCCGCCGACGCCGCGGGGGACCCCGCCATCGAGGTGGCGGTCCGCAACACCACCCTGCTCTCGGTCCCCCTGTCCACCCTCCGGGACCCGGCCTGCGAGTCGCTGCGGGTCAGGGCCGAGGTCGGGGTGCTGGTGGCCGAGCTCACCGGCCTGTCCGAGGACGGGGACCGGGGCGGGGACGACGACGAGAACGGGCAGGACCCGGTCAGCGCGGCCGTCCCGGGAACCATGCGACCGCAGGTGACAGGGGTGTTCACGGACCTCACGCCCACCTCCGCGCCCGACGGGCTGGGCGAGTCGACGGTGGAGATCACCGTCGACTCCCGCTACTCCTCCAGCCCCACGGCGCTCAAGCTGGCGTTGATGGTGCTCGGGGTCCTGGCCACCCTCGCCTCGGTGGTGTTCCTGCACCGCCTCGACGGGATCGACGGACGGTCCGACCGCCGGTTCGTCCCCCGCTCGTGGACCCGGTTGTCGGCGGTGGACGGCGTGGTGGTGGGCGTCCTGGGGTTCTGGCACCTCGTCGGCGCCAACACCTCCGACGACGGCTACCTCCTCACCATGGCCCGGTCGGCCGGACCCAGCGGGTACATGGCCAACTACTACCGCTGGCTCGGATCCCCCGAGTCGCCCGTGGGCTGGTACTACGAGATCCTGCGGTTGTTCGCCGAGGTGTCCACCGCGAGCCCGTGGATGCGCCTGCCCACCCTGGCGTGCGGCATCCTGGCGTGGCTGATCATCAGCCGGGAGGTGGTCCCGCGCCTGGGCCGGCTCGCCCGCACCTGGCACCGGCCGCGCTGGACGGGCGCCGCGCTCTTCCTGGCCTTCTGGATGGCGTTCAACAACGGACTGCGGCCCGAGCCCGTGATCGCGCTGGGCGCGCTGCTCACCTGGTCGCTCGTGGAGCGGTCCATCGCCACGCGCAGGCTCGTCCCGGGCGTCGCCGCGATCGGGGTGGCCGCGTTCTCCCTCGGGGCCGGGCCGACCGGGCTCATGTGTGTGGCCGCCCTGGCCGCGGGCGCACGCGAGTTCGTCCGCATGGTCCGCCGCCGCGCCCTGGTGGTCGGCTGGGCCCCCATCCTCGGTCCGGTCCTCGCGGTGGGACTGGCCCTGCTCTACACGGTGTTCGCCGACCAGACCCTCGCCGCCGTCCTCGAGGCCACCCGCATCCGCACCGAGCTCGGCCCGAGCCTTCCCTGGTACGGGGAGAAGGACCGCTGGGAGGCGTTGTTCGGGGTGTCCGCCGACGGTGGTGTGGCCCGGCGCTTCCCCGTCCTGCTCATGCTGATGTGCCTCGCGCTCGTCACGGCCGTGATGCTGCGCCGCGGCAGGATCCCCGGGGCCGCCGCCGGACCGTCCCGCCGGCTCATCGGCGTGATCGCCGGCTCACTGCTGTTCCTGGTGTTCACCCCCACCAAGTGGACCCACCACTTCGGTG
>NZ_JAALEF010000358.1:0-2217 GCF_014145245.1 Dietzia sp. B44
TCCGGTCGGCCGACCGGCTCCCCGCCTCGGCCTCCGCTGACGCCACGGCCCCCGCCGGCGATCCCTCCCGCTCCGCGGGGCACGGGGTCACCGACATCGAGCGGCTGGCCGCCTCCCACGACTCAGCCGACTTCTCCACCAGCGTCTCGGTGGTCACCGGCACGGGCCACCCGCTCGAGGAGGTCCCGCCGATCGTCGGTCTGTCCCTGTACCGCACCGCGCAGGAGGCACTGGCCAACGTCCGGCGACACTCCACCGCCGACCGCGCGGGAGTGGTCCTGCGCACCGGCGAGAACCCGGGCGGGAACCCGTACGCGGAGGTCGAGATCACCGACGCCGGACGCCCCCGGGCGGGGACCTCGGGGAGCGGACTGGGACTGCTGGGCATGCGCGAACGGGTGCGCTCCCACGGCGGCGAGTGCGAGATCGGCCCCCGGGTGACCGGCGGCTACCGGGTGCGGGTGCGTCTGCCCTACCGCCCCGACGTGGACGCCGACCGGGAATGAGCGACACCGGGGCGGGACCCGACTCCGCGGTGGGCGAGGACTCCACCGCGGTCCTGCGGATCCTCGTGGTGGACGACCAGGCGCTCATGCGCTCCGGATTCTCGATGATGCTCGGCGTGGAACCGGACCTCGAGGTGATCGGCGACGCCGCCGACGGCGCGGAGGCGGTCGAGATGTGCCGGCGGCTGCGCCCCGACGTGGTGTTGATGGACGTGCAGATGCCCGGCACCGACGGCATCGAGGCGACGCGGCTCATCACCGCAGAGGCCCTGTCCAAGGTCCTGATCCTCACCACGTTCGACCGGGACGACTACCTGTTCGACGCGCTGCGGGCCGGGGCGAGCGGATTCCTGCTCAAGAACTCCGACCCGGAGGACCTGGTCGACGGGGTCCGGGCCGTGGGCCACGGTCACGCGCTGCTCGCGCCCGAGGTCACGCGTCGGGTCATCGAGAGACTGACCACTCCTGTCCCGTCGGATGGCCGCGCCCCGTCCCCCGCCGGCGCAGGATCTCGTCCGCCCGCCCTGGACCTGCTCACGGCCCGGGAGACCGAGGTCCTGCGTCTGGTCGCGCGGGGGCTGTCCAACGCGGAGATCGCGCAGAAGCTGGTCGTGGGCGAGGCCACGGTCAAGACCCACGTGTCGGCGTGCCTGTCCAAACTCCACCTCCGCGACCGCGTCCAGGCGGTCGTCCTGGCCTACGAGGCCGGTCTCGTCCAGCCCGGCGAGTGACCGCGACGCCCCCGGCGGCCGTCCGCCGACCGTCTCCCCCCTGAGGGGGAGACCCGCCCGACCGACCCCGGAGATGTCATCCTCCCGGCTGATCCGCCGGGCCACCCGTCGGCCATAGCGTGGACCCGGTACAGGACACCAGGGAGGACACCATGCTGGAACTCGACGGGCTCACCCGACGCTTCGGGGAGACCCTCGCCGTGGACGATGTCGGATTCGAGGTCCCGCGAGGGGCGATGACCGGCTTCGTCGGCGGCAACGGCGCCGGGAAGACCACCACCATGCGGATGATCATGGGCGTGCTGCAGCCCTCCGCCGGCACGGTCACATGGCGTGGCCGGGAGGTGACCGTCGCGGATCGTCGCACCTTCGGGTACATGCCCGAGGAACGCGGGCTGTATCCCAAGCAGCCGATCCTCGACCAACTCGTCTACCTCGGCAGACTCCAGGGGCGCAGTCCGGAGGGGGCACGACGCTCGGCGACCGAGCTGCTCGGGCGGTTCGGGCTCGGCGACCGCACGGCGGACAAGCTCGAATCGCTGTCACTGGGCAATCAGCAGCGCGTCCAGATCGTCGCGGCGGTCATCGGCGGACCGGAACTGCTCGTCCTCGACGAACCCTTCTCGGGTCTCGACCCGGTCGCCGTCGACTCGATGGTCGACCTGCTGCGCGAGTACACCAGCCAGGGTGTGCCCGTGCTGTTCTCCTCGCATCAGCTCGACCTGGTGGAACGGCTCTGCGACCACCTCGTCGTCCTGGCGCGCGGGCGGGTCGTCGCCCGCGGGACGGTGGACGACCTCCGCCGACGGGGGCGCGTCCTGCACCGCCTCGTCGTCGGCACCGACGCCGGGTGGGTCCGGGGGCTGCCGGGGGTCCACGTCGTCGACGTCGACGGCCACACCGCCCTGATGGACCTCGACCGCCCCGAGGTGACCGATCTGGTCCTCCGTGAGGCGATGGCGCGCGGCAGCGTCCGCGAA
>NZ_JAALEF010000358.1:2291-5708 GCF_014145245.1 Dietzia sp. B44
GAGATCTACCGCGAGGTGACGTCATGACCACCACGACCCCCACCCGGCCGCCGGCGACCGATTCCGCGTGGCGCATCGTCGCCGGTCGCGAGATCATGGTCAAGCTCCGCGACCGCAACTTCATCATCTCCACCCTCACCACGATCGCGATCTTCGTCGTCGCCTTCGGCCTGTCGTTCCTCCTCGGCGGGCGCGACGGCGAGAAGACCGTGGCCGTCGCCTCGAACGACGCCGCGGCCATCGTGCAGGCCGCCGGTGCCGGGTCGGCCGCCAACGGCGGAGGCGCCGACGAGGGTGCCGGGTCAGACTCGCAGCCGGTGGCCGGTTCCACGATCGAGCTGTCCGTCGTCGAGGTCGCCGACCCCGACGCCGCCGAACGTGCGGTGCGGGAGGGAGACGCCGACGCCGCTCTGCTCGGTGAAACGGGCGCGTGGACGCTCGTCGGGTCGGACGGGGTCGACTCCGACATCGCCGCCGCGGTGGGTTCCGTGGTCGCGGCCGACGCTCTCGAGCGCAATGCCGCCACCGCGGACGTCTCCGTCGAGGAGCTCACCGCCGGTTCCGTCGTGCAGGAGCGTCTGCTCGATCCCGACGGGGCGGCCAACGAGGGCGTCCAGCTGATCGCCGGGTTCGTCTTCGTCTTCCTGTTCTACATGGCGGCGATCCTCTTCGGGTACGCCATCGCCAACAGCGTCGTCGAGGAGAAGCAGTCGCGGATCGTCGAGATCCTCGCCGCCGCCATCCCGTTGCGCCAACTCCTCGTCGGGAAGGTCGTCGGCGCCACGGTGCTCGCGTTGGGCCAGATGGCGATCTTCGTGGCCATCGGACTGATCGGCCTGACGTTCACCGAGTACTCCGCGCTCCTGCCCTCGGTGGCCGGCGCTGCGGGCTGGTACCTGGTGCTCTTCGTCATCGGTTTCGTCGCACTGGCGTGCCTGTTCGCCGTGGCCGGCGCCTTGGCCACGCGGGCGGAGGACGTCCAGTCCACCTCGTCCCCCCTGCTCACGCTGATCATGATCGCGTCCTTCGCGGGACTGTTCCTCCAGGGCACCTGGCAGGTGATCGGCTCGTACGTGCCGATCATGTCGACGGTGACGATGCCGATCCGCCTGGTCGAGGGCACGGCCGAGTGGTGGGAGCCGGTCATCGCGGCGGTGATCACCCTGGTCGTCGCGGGGGCCGTGATGGTGGTCGCGGAACGGGTCTACCGACGGTCGATCATGCAGACGGGCGGCAAGCTCACCTACCGTCAGGCGCTCTCGCTGACCGAGTGAGCGGAGTGGATCACCCGCGGGTCCGGTGACGCGGACAGGAGGAGAGTGTCGGAGCCGGAGCGGCGGGGTGTCGGGGCGTCAGCCCCCGGCCCCCGCCATCTCGCTGTCGACCAGTCGGTAGCCCTGTCCGCGCACGGTCTCGATCGCTCGTGCACCGAAGGGCGTGTCGATCTTGCGACGCAGGTAGCCCACGTAGACCTCGACGATGTTGTCGTCCCCGTCGTACGCGGCATCCCACACCGCCCGCAGGATCTGGGGTTTGGACACCACCTGGTTGCGGTTCCGGATCAGGTACTCCAGGACCGCGTACTCCCGCGCCGTCACCGGGATCCGCTCACCTCCCCGCCGCACCTCCCGCGCGGCGGGATCGACCTCGAGGTCACCGGCGACGAACGAGACGGGCCGCTCGGGGGCGCCCCGCCTGACCAGCGCCCTGAGCCTGGCTTCCAGGACCACGAACGAGAACGGTTTGACCAGGTAGTCGTCGGCGCCCAGGTCGAACGCGTCCGCCTCGTCGTACTCGCCGTCCTTCGCGGTGAGCATGAGCACGGGGGTCCAGATCTCGCGGCGCCGCATCTCGCGCACCACCTCGTAACCACTGCGCCGCGGCATCATGATGTCGAGGACCACCACGTCGAAGTCCCCGTCGGCGGCCATCTCGAGTCCGATCTCCCCGTCCGGGGCCGTCTCGACCGCCCATCCGCCGGCGGCGAGGCCGCGCCGCACGCTCTCGAGGAGCGCAGGTTCGTCGTCGACAACGAGTACCCGCATACAGTGCCCTCCGCCCGTGTCCCGTTCGATCGCGTGGCCCGCGACGCCTACTCGGCGCCCGGGTCGATCTCCTGGTCCATCTGCTCGGCGGGGACCAACGAGTCGGCGTGACGCCGCACCACCCTGGCGGGCACCCCGGCGACGGTCGTGTGCGGCGGGACCTGGTCGAGCACCACCGAACCGGCGGCCACCCGCGAGCACTCGCCCACGTGAACATTGCCCAGCACGATCGACCCGGCCGACAGCAGCACCCCCGAACCGATCTTGGGGTGGCGGTCGCCGTCCTCGTTCCCCGTCCCGCCGAGGGTGACGCCCTGGAGTATCGAGACGCCGTCCCCGATCACGCAGGTCTCGCCCACCACGATGCCGGTGGCGTGGTCCACGAGGATCCCGGAGCCCACGCGCGCGGCCGGGTGGATGTCCATGGCGAAGACCTCGGACACCCGGCTCTGGAGGAACGAGGCCGCCATGACCCGTCCCGACTTCCACATCTCGTGCGCGACGCGGTGGATCTGGAGCCCGAGGAATCCCTTGGCGAACAGGTAGGGAACCAGGTAGTTGGGATAGGCCGGGTTACGCTCGAAGCTCACCACGAGGTCGGCCGCGACCGCCTCCAGGACGTGCGGGTGCTCGACCAGGATCGCCCTGATCTCCTTCTCCAGGACGTGCCGGCCGATCTCGGGGGTCGCGATGCGTGAGGCGGCGAGCCTCGCGAGGGATTCGCCCAGGTCGTCGCATCCGTCGACGAGATCCAGGACCAGGCCGGCGATGAGGGGCTCCTCGCGACTCTGCGTGGCGTCCACGGACAGCCGGTCCCAGACCGCGCGGACGGAGGAGTCGGCCTCCGTCTGCGGGACGCAGGGGTTCTCGATGCTCAGCTCGATGGTCACCCGGTACAGGGTAGGCCCGTTCGGCTTTCCGGGTCGAGTCACCTCGGTATCGGGTGCGGGGGCAGCGGGTGCCGGGGCAGCGGGTGCGGGGGGATCGGGTGCGGGGGCGCAGCACTCGACGAGGTCGCGCCGGCCCGGGCAGGATGGGGCCATGATGCTCATCAACGTGAGATTCGACGTCAAGCCCGAGTTCGCGGACTCATGGCTCGAGATCACCCGCGACTTCACCGAGGCCACCAGGGCGGAGCCCGGCAACCTGTGGTTCGACTGGTACCGCTCGTCCGACGCGGAGACCACGTTCCTGCTCTGCGAGGCGTTCCGCGACGGGGACGCGCCAGCCGAGCACGTCGGGTCGGCCCACTTCAGGGAGTTCACCGGCTCCGCCGCGCAGTACCTCCAGCGCACCCCGCGGATCATCAACACCACGGTCGACGGCGAGGAGTGGGGAACGATGGGCGAGATCACCGTCGACTAGCCCGACC
>NZ_JAALEF010000359.1:0-2027 GCF_014145245.1 Dietzia sp. B44
CGAACGCCGCCGAGGCCGCGAGGACACGGCGACCGGCTCGGCGCGGTGGGGACGAGATCGTGGGGCGCATGGTGGGGAGTCTAGGCAGTCGGCCGCGCGGGCGGGCGGACCGACGCGGCCGCCTCAGGCCTCGGGTCGCGGCGTCCTGTACCTAGCAAGTGCTTGGTTGGTAGGGTGGCCGAATGACCAGCACGACCAGACGCGAGGAGCTCCTGGCGATCGCCGCCGGGCTCTTCGCCGAGCGCGGCCTCCGTGCCACCACCGTGCGAGACATCGCCGACGCGGCCGGCATCCTCTCGGGCAGCCTGTACCACCACTTCTCGTCCAAGGAGGCGATCGTAGACGAGATCCTCCGCGGATTCCTCGACTCGCTCTTCGGGGACTACCAGCGGATCGTCGACGCGGGGTCGTCGCCCCGGGAGACCCTCGAGGGGCTGGTGCGCGTCTCGTTCGAGGCCATCCACCGCCACCGCGACGAGGTGGCCATCTACCAGGACGAGCTCAAGCATCTCCGTGGCAACCCGAGGTTCGACTACCTCCGCGAGCGCAACACCGAGTTCCGCGAGATGTGGACCGACGTGCTGAGTCGGGGAATGGAGTCCGGGGAGTTCCGTCCCGACCTCGACATCCGGCTCACCTACCGGTTCCTCCGTGACACGGTCTGGGTGGCCGTGCGCTGGTACCGGCCGGAGGATGCCGACGACCACGCCGCGATCGCGGACCAGTACCTGCGCATCGTGCTCGACGGCCTGGCCGTCGACTGATCAGCACCACCCCATCCTGATCTCATACCCCCACGAGGAGACACATGACCAGCGTGACCGGCCGCGAGGCCTACGTGATCGACGCAGTCCGGACGCCCGCGGGCAAGCGCGGCGGCAGCCTGTCCGGCCAGCACCCGGCGGACCTGGGCGCGCACGTCATCCGCGCCGTCGTCGAGCGCACGGGAATCGACCCGGAGGTCGTCGACGACGTGATCTTCGGTTGCGTGGACGCCATCGGCCCCCAGGCGGGCAACATCGCGCGCTCCGCGTGGCTCGCGGCGGGGATGCCCCTCGGCGTGCCCGGCACGACCGTCGACCGCCAGTGCGGATCCAGCCAGCAGGCCATCCACTTCGGGGCCCAGGGGATCATGTCCGGGACCCAGGACGTGGTGCTGTTCGGTGGAGTCCAGAACATGAGCGCCCTGCCCATCTCGTCGGCCATGCTGGCGGGTCGCGAGTACGGGTTCGACGACCCGTTCACCGGCTCCACCGGGTGGGTCGAGCGCTTCGGCGCCCAGGAGATCTCGCAGTTCAACGGCGCGCAGATGATGGCCGACAGGTGGGACATCTCCCGCGAGGAGATGGAGCAGTGGGCGCTGCAGTCGCACTCCCGCGCCCGCGCCGCGATCGCCGAGGGCCGGTTCGCTGGTGAGTACGTTCCGCTGGCCGGACTCGAGTCGGACGAGACCACCCGTGAGACCACACTCGAGAAGATGGCCTCACTGCCGGTGCTCGCCGAGGGAGGGTCCCTGACCGCCGCGGTGGCGTCACAGATCTCCGACGGGGCGTCCGCGGGGCTGCTCGCGTCCGCGGAGGCGGTGGAGAAATACGGCCTGACGCCGCGGGCCCGGATCCACCACCTCACCGTGCGCGGCGACGATCCGGTGATGATGCTGTCGGCGCCCATCCCGGCCACCAAGTGGGCGTTGGAGAAGACCGGCCTGACGATCGATGACATCGACGTGGTGGAGATCAACGAGGCGTTCGCCCCCGTCGTCCTGGCGTGGATCAAGGAGATCGGCGCCGACCCGGCCCGGGTGAACCCCAACGGTGGCGGCATCGCGCTGGGCCACCCGCTCGGCGCCACGGGAGCCAAGCTGTTCGCGACCCTGCTGAACGAGCTCGAGCGCACCGGCGGCCGCTACGGCCTGCAGACCATGTGTGAGGGCGGCGGCACCGCCAACGTCACGATCATCGAGCGTCTGGACGCCTGACGGCGACTATTCCCGACGACGGGACGGGCCCCGCACCAGCCGGTGCGGG
>NZ_JAALEF010000360.1:0-1063 GCF_014145245.1 Dietzia sp. B44
ACTGTCGTACGTCCTGCTGGGGACCACGGCGGGGGCCGTCGCAGGCCCCAACCTCGTGGGACCGACGGGCGCCGTCGCCGAGTCGCTCGGCCTGCTCCCGTTGGCCGGACCGTTCCTCCTCGCGGCGGTGGCCTACGGCGGTGCGGCGCTCGTCATCTCCCTGCTGCTCAGGCCCGATCCGCTGCTCGAGGCGCGGCGGAGGGAGATCGCGGCCGCGGGCTCGGCGACCACCTCGTCGTCGTCGATCACCGCGTCGATCACGCCATCCTCCGAGGTCACCTCCGCCAGCGCCACGGCCCCCGGTGTCACCGCCTCCGGTGCCGCGGCCCCCGACATCACGGCCTCCCACACCGATGAGGGCGCCCCCGCCCGCATCTGGACGGGCGATGTGATCACCGGAGTCGCGGTGATGGCACTGACGCAGTTCGTGATGGTCGGCCTCATGACCATGACCCCGGTCCACATGCGTGCGCATGATCACGCTGTGACCGTGGTGGGGTTGGTGATCTCTCTGCACGTGGCGGCGATGTTCCTGCCGGCGCCGCTGTCCGGCTACCTTGTCGACAAGTTCGGCACGCGGCTCGTCGCCGTCTCGGCGGGTCTGGTGCTGCTGACCTCGGGCGTGCTCGCCGCTGTGTCGCCACCGCAGTCGACGGTGCTGGTCACCACGGCGCTGATCCTGCTGGGGCTGGGGTGGAGCCTGGGCCTGGTGGCCGGCACCACCGTCCTCACCACCTCCGTTCCCACCTCGGTTCGCGCGACCGTCCAGGGCCAGGCCGACGTGGCCGTGGCGCTGTCCGGCGCGGCGGGCGGCCTGCTCTCGGGGCTGGTGTTCGCGTGGATCGAGTTCCGCGGGCTCGGGTTCGCGCTCGCTGCACTGTCGTTGATCGTGGTGGCTGCTGTGCGACCGCGGCGTGCGGCGGGTGCGGCTGGGGCCCCTCGGGTCACGGCGGTCTGACACCCGGGGCGTCCGCCGAGTGGTCGCATATCTGCCCGATCGCCGGAGCCCACCCCGGGGAAACGTGAGCGGGTCCGACCCTTCGGCGAGGCGCGGGCGGTCGGG
>NZ_JAALEF010000360.1:1378-12878 GCF_014145245.1 Dietzia sp. B44
TCCGCCCACGGGCCCCACGACCCGAGCTCGGAGAAGATCCAGCCGAAGACCAGCGTGCCGACGATCATCCCTGCGACGAGCCCCGCCCGCTGCCGGCCCGTGGCCCAGTGCGGATGGACCGCGACGGCCTCGACCCCCGCCTGCCCGGGCAGGGCCGCGCTGATCCGACGGTCCCGCGACCAGCGCCACCAGCCGTAGAGCCCGACGGCGAGGAACATGACCTGCCGTCCGGCCTGACCGTAGAGGTCGACGTCCTGCGGGGTGTGGAAGACGCCGCCGAGGAAGACGGTGAGCAGCGTGAGGTTGCCGACGATCCCCACCGGCCAGGCCCACACCACGCGGCGCATCCCGCCGATCGCGGCGGCCAGGCCGAAGACATTGCCGATGATCTCGCGCCACAGGATCGGCACTCCGCCGATCATCAACTGCGCGTCGAGGAATGAGACGAGAAGGCTCATCGTGTGCCCCTTTCACGGGCTCAACACAGACGGCCCAGGGCTTATGCCGCATCGCCCACGGTTCCACGGCCGGGCCGCGGTCCCTCGGGGACACGTTGTTCTCTTCCATCCGGACTATGACCGTCGGCCCCGGGATCACACCGGGTCTGCTGACCCCCGCGCATGCGGCCCGGCCGGACTCGATGTCCGGCCCGCCGCGTGTGCGGGGCGCTCGCGGGCTCGCCGCCGGTCATGGGACCGGTGACATCACCGCCGGTGGGGAATTGCACCCCGCCCTGAGAACGTGTTCTCGTTCTACTCCTGTCGGGTGCGGCGCCGCAACTCCCGCGTCCCGGGGAGGCGCGGGGCGGCACGCTGTCGATAAGCGCACCGTCGATAAGAGCGTTCCACGCATTTTCACTCGGCCGACGGGTGCGGAACGCCCTTCTCGACGAGGGGAGGGCGCTGGTGCCCCCCGCCGCGGGTCAGCCGATCGTCAGTTGGCCGTTCGACTCGGTCACCGGGACCACGTCGAGCGGACGCGGGGCCGGCGCGAGGGTGTTGCTGCCGTCGGTCGCGTCGTACTCGGCACCGTGGAGCGGGCACCGGAGGTGCAGGTCGCGGACCACCTGGACGGTCCCACCCTGATGGGTGCAGCGGGCCGAGTACGCGACGAACTCACCCTCGGTGGGCTGCGCGACGATCACCGTCGCATCCCCCGACTTGACCTGCTTGGCGGTGCCGACGGGCACGTCCGAGGCAGGGATCGTGGACGGCGGGACCTCGGTGGTCTGCTGGACGGTGGACGGCGGCTCCGCGGGCTCGGTCATCCCGCACGCCGAGACGATCCCCGGTAGCAGGATGATCCCGGGCAGGGCTGCCAGGACGGTGCGGCGCTGCGTGCACGGTCCGACGGAGACGGATGCGGCGGCGGGGTGCTCGGTCATGCAGTCCATCATATCGGGCGCCGACGGCGGACCTAGGCTGGCGACATGACCGTCCGCCGCCTCGAGCCCCACGCCACCACGATCTTCTCCGAGGTCACCCAACTTGCCGTGCGGTTCGAGGCCGTCAACCTGGGGCAGGGCTTCCCGGACACCGACGGCCCCGCGTCGATGATCGAGGCCGCCGTGCGCGCCCTGCGCGAGGGCCACAACCAGTACCCACCCGGGACGGGGGTGCCCGAGCTCCGGCACGCGATCGTCGCCCACGAGACCGCGCACACGGGTCTGGTCCACGACCCGGACACCGAGGTGCTGGTGACGGTCGGTGCGACCGAGGCGATCGCCGGTGCGGTGGTGGGCCTGGTGGAGCCTCACGACGAGGTGGTGGTGATCGAGCCGTACTACGACTCCTACGCCGCCACCGTCGCGATGGCCGGCGCCACCAGGCGCGCGGCGAGGATGGTCCGCTCGTCCGGCCGCTACCGCCTCGACGTGGACTCCCTGCGGGCGGCGTTCTCCCCGCGGACGCGGGCCGTGCTGGTCAATTCGCCGCACAACCCCACCGGAGCGGTGCTGCCGCGGGAGGACCTCGAGCAGATCGCGGCGTTGTGCCACGAGTTCGACGCGATCGCGATCTCGGACGAGGTCTACGAACACCTGACCTACGACGACAACGAGCACGTCTCGATCGCCACCCTGCCGGGGATGGCCGCGCGGACCCTGCGGATCTCGAGCGCGGGCAAGATGCTCAACTGCACCGGCTGGAAGATCGGATGGGTGACCGGGCCGGCCGGGCTGATCGCGGGCGTCCGGGCCGCCAAGCAGTACATGAGCTACACCGCCGGCACACCGCTGCAGCTGGCGGTCGCCCACGCCCTTCGTCACGAGGACGGGTGGATCCGGGCGCTACGGGCGCAGATGCAGGACCGGCGGGACCAGCTGGTGGACATCCTCACGGGGGTCGGGCTGGACCTCGCCGTCACCCAGGGGACCTATTTCCTCACCGCGGATCCGCGACCGCTCGGCGTCACCGACGCCGCGTCCTGGTGTCTGGAGTTGCCCGGCCGGATCGGCGTGGCGGCGGTGCCGTTCGCGCCGTTCACCGACGCCTACTCCGGCGAATGGTCGCACCTGGTGCGGTTCGCGTTCTGCAAACGGCCCGAGGTCCTCGACGAGGCCGGGCGGAGGCTCCGCACGCTGGCGAACTGAGGCGAATCGGAGCACGCTCCGGACGGACTCGCGCACGTGCCTGCCAGGCTCTACGGTAGGTCCCTGACGCGCCGGGCGGCGCGCCCGTGCGTCGACGAGGAGTACCCGAGTGTCCCACTACCGCAGCAACCCGCGTGACCTGGAGTTCGTCCTGTTCGAGGTGTTCGGCCTCGACGAGATCCTCGAGCGGGACGACACGGAGCTCGACGGCGAGACGGTGCGCACCATGCTGCGGGAGGCCGCCGCCCTGGCGGAGGGGCCCGTGGCTGCCTCGTTCTCCGTCGCCGACCGAAACCCCCCCGGGTTCGACCCGGAAACCCACGAGGTCACGCTCCCGCCGGAGTACGTGGCCTCGGTCCGCGCGTGGCAGGAGGCCGGCTGGGGCCTGGTCGGCGTGGACCCCGCCGTCGGCGGCGTCGCGGCCCCCCGCATGGTCACCTGGGCGATCACGGAGTTCCTCCTCGGGGCCAACCCGTCGATCTTCATGTACCTGTCCGGACCGCTGTTCGCCGAGATCATGCACACCATCGGCAACGAGCAGCAGCAGAAGTGGGCCGCCCGGATCATCGACCGCAACCACGGTTCGTCCATGATGCTCACCGAGGCCGAGGTGGGCTCGGACGTGGGTGCCGTTCGAGCCAAGGCGATCGAGCAGCCCGACGGCACCTGGCACATCGAGGGCGCCAAGCGGTTCATCACCGGCGCCGACTCCGGCGACCTGTTCGAGAACATCTGGCACCAGGTGCTCGCCCGGCCCGAGGGGGCGGGCCCCGGCACCAAGGGCCTGAGCTACTTCCTGGTCCCCAAGTACCTGCCGGACCCCGAGACCGCGGCGCCCGGCCAGCGCAACGGCGTCTACGTCACCGGGATCGAGAAGAAGATGGGGCTCACCGCCTCCGCGACGTGCGAGGTGGCGTTCGGTGCACACGGCCGGCCGGCGGTCGGGTACCTCGCAGGGGACTCCCACCTGGGCATCAAGCAGATGTTCAAGACCATCGAGGCCGCACGGATGATGGTGGGGACCAAGGCGATCTCCACCCTGTCCACCGGGTACCTCAACGCACTGGAGTTCGCCCGGGAGCGCGTGCAGGGCAACGACATGGCCGACGCCGGAAAGCCCGATGCCGGGAAGGTCACCGTCATCCACCACCCCGACGTGCGGCGGTCGCTGCTCACCCAGAAGGCGTACGCGGAGGGCCTCCGCGCGGTGTACCTCTACGCGGCCGCCCACCAGGACGTCGTGGCCGCGGAGGTCGTCTCGGGCGCCGGACCCGAGTTGGCGCACACCGTCAACGACCTGTTGCTGCCGATCGTCAAGGGCGTGGGGTCCGAGCGGTCCTACCAGTGCCTGGCGGAGTCGCTGCAGTGCTTCGGCGGCTCCGGGTACCTCAGGGACTACCCGCTCGAGCAGTACCTCCGCGACGCCAAGATCGACTCCCTCTACGAGGGCACCACCGCCATCCAGGCGCAGGACTTCTTCTTCCGCAAGATCGTCCGCGACGGCGGGACCGCGCTCGGCCACCTCGCTGCGCAGATCCACCGGACGGTCGACGAGGTCGGACCCGACGATCTCGACGCCGTGCGCACGGCGGTGGCGACCGCCCTGGCGGACGTGGAGTCCATGGTCGGCACCCTGACCGGGCACCTCATGTCAGCTCAGGAGGATCCGGAGTCGCTCTACCTGATCGGGCTCGGCGCGGTGCCGTTGCTCATGGCGGTCGGCGACCTCCTGGTGGGGTGGATGCTGCTGCGCGAGGCGACGGTGGCGTCGAGCCGACTTCCCGACGCCACGGGCGACGACCACGACTTCTACACCGGCAAGGTCGTGGTGGCCGGCCATTTCGCGCGGGCTCACCTGCCGCAGGTCGCCGCCGCCCGCGCCACCATCGAGGCCCTGGAGCTGGACGTCATGCGGATGCCGGAGGGCGCCTTCTAGAGTCGGCCCCGCCAGCTCGTCGTGCAGAGCGTTCCGCACACATCCGCCGAGAGCGGGGTGCGCGGAACGCTCTTGTCGATGGCGCTACGGCCTCGACGGGGCTTCCGGGCCGGAGGTCGCTCAGCGTCCGGTGGTGAGCACGATCTTGCCGACCGCGCCACGGCCGTCCATGAGCTCGAGGGCCTCGGTGGCCTTGTCCAGCGGGAACTCCGCACCGACGAGCGGGTCGAGCTTCCCGGCGGCCAACAGCGGCTCCACCTCGGCCCACTGCTTCTGCAGGTAACCGGGGTTGCTCATCCAGTACTCGCCCCAGCCCACCCCGACGGCGCTCTTGTTCCCGAGCAGCAGTCGGTTGACCTTGACCGTGGGGATCTCGCCACCGGTGAAGCCGATCACGAGGATCCGGCCCTCCTGTCCGAGGGACCGGATGGAGTCGGTGAAGCGGTCACCGCCCACGGGGTCGACGACGATGTCGACACCCTTCCCGCCGGTGAGCTCCTTCACCGCGTCCTTGAACCCCTCCGGCGCGATGGCGTCGGACGCGCCTGCCTTGAGGGCCAGTTCCCGCTTGTCCCCGGTGGAGGCCACCGCGATCACGCGGGCGCCGGACGCGACGGCGAACTGCGTGGCGGCGATCCCGATCCCGCCACCCGCGCCGTGCACGAGAACCGTCTCCCCGGGCTGGAGCCGGCCGCGGTGGGCCAGCGCGAAGTGCACGGTGAGGACGTTCATGGGGATGGACGCACCCTGGGCGAAGGTCAACGAGTCGGGCAGCCGGAACACCTGTGAGGGATCCGTGGAGACCACCTCGGCGAAGCCGCCGAGTCCGGGGAAGGCGCACACACGGTCGCCTGCGGCGAAACCGGAGCCCTCGGGAGCGGAGCGGACCACGCCGGCCACCTCCGAGCCGGGAACGAAGGGCAGCGGGGGCGACATCTGGTACTTCCCGCGGGTCTGGAGCACCTCGGGGAAGGTCACCCCTGCGGCGTGGACGTCGATGAGGACCGCCCCCGGCTCCGGCTCGGGGAGGTCGACCACCTCGAGGGCGGCGGGTCCGTCATGGGATGAGATGTGGATGGCTCGCATGGACCCATAGTGTCAGCCCGGACACCCGCCTCGCCGGGACAGGGCCGACCGTGTCACGGGTCAGAGGGCCCGGGTTCACGGGTCGGTGGGCCCGGGTTCACGGGTCGGTGGGCACCGGCGGGGTCGGATCGGCCGTCTCCGGGCGGCTGCGGAACCTCCGGCGGCGCAGGAGATGGAGTGCGAGGCCCACGGCCACCACGACCTGCCCCACCTGGAAGGCCAGCGCCATCACGATGAACTCCCGCCCGAACGTGGTCGGCAGGACCAGGAGCAACGCGCAGATGCCCAACAGCGCGACAGTGAGGACCTGGCCCCCGGCCAGGAACCGTCGCGGACTGGTGACCAGGCGGCCGCGGGAGAGCAGCAGTACCGAGTTCAGTGCCACGAGCAGGCACACCGGCACCCCGATCTGCGCGGGGAACAGGAACAGGATCACGAAGAGTGGGTGCGAACTCAGGGTGACGGTGCCGGTCGCCAGGAACTGCGGGACGCTCCACAACGCGGTGAGAAGTGCGCAGGACACGGTGATCCACGAGCCGCCTACCAGGATCCGCACCGGTCGAGGATAGCCGTGCCGCCCCCGGCGCGGGGCCCCGCCCACCCGGTGGGCGACCGGTCCCCGCCGGGTCACCCGCGCGTCACTCCCTGGTCAGTGCCTCACCGATGGGGGTCTCACCGTCGGAGAACTCGATCGTGCGACCGATGGTGTCCGGCCGTCGCAGGACGGCCGCCGTGACGGCGGCCACGACGTCCCGGCTCGTGGCGCGGTCGTCCCGCTTGTCGGCGCCCACGCCGATCGTCTCCCCGCCGGTGTCGTCGGTGAGCATCCCCGGACCGAGGATCGTCCACTGCAGGTCCGACTCCCGGAGATGGGCATCCGCGGCGGCCTTGGCCTGGGCGTACGGGAAGAACGGATCGTCCTCGGGCACCCCGTGGTCGGTGCGGGCCCCGTCATAGGAGATCATGACGTACCTCTCGACGCCCTCCTCCGCGGAGGCGTCCATGGAGCGGATCGCCGCGTCGCGGTCGACCGCGTAGGTGCGGTCGGCGCTCCCGCCACCGGCGCCGGCGGCCCACACCACGGAGCCGCTGTCGCGCAGCACCTCCCGCAGGCCCTCCACGTCGAGCGTCTCGACATCCGCGACGACGGGAGTCGCGCCCACCTCGCGGATGTCATCGGCCTGGTCCGGATTCCGGATGACGGAGTTGACCTGGGCACCCGCCTCCGACAGGATCCGGGCGGCGCGGAGGGCGACCTTGCCGTGGCCGCCGATGATGGTCACAGGGCGTTCGATACTCATGGCCTCCGTTGTACTCCTCCGCCCCGCTCCGTGCGCCTCCTCGGTGGCGCGGCGCGGGACCGTGGCCGGCACCCCGCCACCCGAGACGCAGCTCACATTTCGGGGACCTCCCGGCCCGATCCGGTCACAACTCCACAACGACACGCCGGAGGCGCCCGTGTGGGTTCGCGTCGTGTCGGACCCGGCGTGCATCATGTGCACATAAGCCGGTGCTCACCGGTACACCCCCAGTTCTGTCTCGGAGTCACGCATGTCCTTGTCCCGGTCCGGGTACCTCTCGCGCTCGGCGGCGCAGGTCCCCCTCGTCATCCTCGCCGGGCTACTGGCCCTCCTGCTCATCGCGACCGGATGCACCATCCCCGTCCCCACCGGTTCGGCCGGGGAGACCACCCCGACCGAGACGTCTCAGGCTCCGGTTCCGGCGACACTCCAGGTCACCCCGGTCGACGGGGCCACGGAGGTCGCCGTGGTGGACGGCGTCCGGGCCCGGGTCGAGAACGGTTCCCTGACCGAGGTGGTCCTCACCAACGACGCGGGCAAGGAGATCGAGGGCGAGTTGTCACGGGACGCGACCTCGTGGGAGCCGGCGGTCACCCTCGGGTACGGGCGCACCTACACCCTGGACGTCACCTATCGGGGTGCGACGGGGGGCCCGAGGACCGACACTCGCACGTTCACCATGGCCAATCCTCAGTCCATCATCAGCCCCACACTGGTCACCCCGGGCGGTGGCGCACTGGAGTCGGGCCGGGAGTACGGCGTCGGGATCATCGTGGGCGCCAGATTCGATCAGCCGGTGGCCGACCGCGCCACCGTGGAGAAGCACATGACGGTCACCACCGAGCCCGCGGTCGAGGGCAACTGGTTCTGGCTCGACGACACCACCGCGCACTGGCGCCCGAGGGACTACTACGCCACCGGCACCCGGGTCCACGTGGACCTGGACACCGAGGGCCGGAACCTCGGCGGCGGCCAGTGGGGCGGAGAGGGCGCGGAGGTCGACTTCACCATCGGTGACCGACGGGTGGCCATCGCCGACGACGTCACCAAGACGGTCTCGGTGTTCCACAACCAGGAGCTGGTCAAGACCATGCCCACGTCGATGGGCAAGGGCGGGTGGGCGACCTACAACGGTGTGAGCATGCACTTCTGGACCCAGCGGGGCGTCTACACGGTCCTCGACAAGGCCAGCTCGGTGCTCATGGACTCGTCGACCTACGGTCTGCCGCTGGACGTCGGCTACAAGGTGACCGTCGACCACGGGGTCCGTCTCACCAACGAGGGCATCTACTTCCACGCCCTCGCCTCGTCGATGTGGGCCCAGGGCAACACCAACGTCTCGCACGGATGCCTCAACCTCTCCCCGGACGACGCGTCCTGGTACTTCGACCAGGCGGTCGCCGGGGACATCGTCGAGGTCCGCAACACCGGCGGCCCGGAGCAGGGGATCTGGCAGAACGGCGACTGGGCTGTTCCGTGGAGCACCTGGCAGAAGGGTTCCGCCGACTGAGGGGCCGGTCGACACCGTTGCCGGTCGGATGGTCGGCACGCTAATTTTGCCCGATGGAGCCCCGCACACCCCGGACCCGCCTGCCCGGAGTCTCGATCGGCCACTGGACGGACCCGTCGGCGATGACGGGGTGCACGGTGGTGCTCCTCCCCGAGGGGGCGGTGGCCTCACGAGAGGTGCGCGGTGGCGCCCCGGCGACCCGCGACCTCGATGCACTCGCCCCCGACAAGGCCGTCACCTCGATCGACGCGGTCCTCCTCACCGGCGGATCGGCGTTCGGCCTGGCCGCCGCCGAGGGGGTGATGCGGTTCCTCGAGGAGGCCGGGCGGGGCGTGCCCACTCCCGGTGGACGCGTCCCGATCGTACCGACCCTGGCGCTGTTCGACCTCGGGGTCGGCGACCCGAAGGTCCGGCCGACGGCGGAGGACGGCTACTCCGCCGCGGTCGCGGCGAGCGGGCCGCGGTTCGAGGTGGGGCAGCTCGGTGCGGGGACCGGGGCGTTCACGTCGCAGTGGCGCGGGGTGGAGAACCTCCGCGCGGGCGGGATCCGGTACGCGGAGAGCACACTGGGCGACCTGGTCGTGGGGGCGCTGTGCGCGGTGAACGCCTACGGGGACGTCGACCCGGGAGGCACCGAGGTCGACCTCGACAGTGTCGCGAACCTGGTCCCGCCGTTCGACTACACCTCCGATCGGGTCCACACCACCATCGGAGTGGTGATGACCAACGCGAGGTTGGACAAGACCGCGTGCTTCGTCGTCGCACAGGGCGCCCACGACGGGCTCTCCCGGGCGCTGACTCCGCCGCACACCCGGTACGACGGTGACGGTTTCGTCGCCGTGGCCACCGGCGAGGTGGCCGCCGACGTCGACACGGTCCGCCTGATGGCGCTGGACGCCGTCTCCCGGGCGATACGCTCCGCCGGTCACTGACACGCCCGGCGACGCCATACGCCGGAACGGAGTCGACATTTCCGGCGATGGGCGGGACAATCGGTAGTCACCCCGGGCACCGGCCCGTGGGCGACCCCGACGAAAGCGCAGGAGCACTTCCAGTGAGCCGAGCCGATACACCGGCCCGATCTATCAGCCCCCTTCTCGGAAGGGGGAACACCGGATGAGCATCGCGCTCTCACTACTCGTCGGAGTCGTGGTGGTCCTGGCGATCACCGCGCTCACGGGCTACTTCGTGGCCCAGGAGTTCGCGTTCATGGCCGTCGACCGCTCCCGGATGGGGGCCGCGGCGGAGAAGGGCGACCCGGCGGCGGCACGCGTCCTCGGCGTGACCAGACGAACATCCTTCATGCTCTCGGGCGCCCAGCTCGGTATCACCGTCACCACCCTGGTCGTCGGTTACGTGGCCGAACCGCTCATCGGCCGCTCGATCGGCGAACTCCTCGGCCTGGCGTCCGTGCCGCAGGGAGTCGGCGTGGTGGTCGGCACGGTGCTGGCACTGCTCTTCTCGACGGTCGTGCAGATGATCTTCGGCGAGTTGGTGCCCAAGAACCTGGCCATCGCCAAGCCGGAGCCGGTCGCACGCTGGCTGGCCCGGTCCACCACGATCTACCTCGCTCTGTTCGGCTGGCTCATCGGTCTGTTCGACAAGGCGTCCGAGGCGCTGCTCAAGGCCGTGGGTATCGAGCCGGTGCATGACAAGGAGCACTCCGCCACCGCCCGCGACCTGGAGCACATCGTCGCCGAGTCCGAAGAGACCGGCGAGTTGTCCGAGGAGCTCAGCGACCTGTTGGACAGGATGCTCGACTTCCCCGGACAACCCGCCGAGCACGCCATGATCCCGCGGAGCCGCACCGATGTGGTCCGCGCGGAGGACACGGTCAACGAGGTCCTGTCCAAGATGGCCACCGGCCACACCCGCTACCCGGTCGTCGGCGACGACTCCGACGACGTGATCGGCATCGTGGACCTCCACGATCTGCTCTCGGTGTGCGACGACGACCAGGCCGATCTCACCGCGGTGTCCGCCCTGATGCGGGCGCCGATCATCGTGCCCACCTCCCTGCCCCTGCCGGAGGTGGCCGCCCGCCTGAGCGCCGAGAAGTCGGAGATGGCCGTGGTGGTGGACGAGTACGGCGGCTTCGCCGGCGTCGTGACGATGGAGGACATGGCAGAGGAGATCGTCGGCGAGATCGCGGACGAGCACGATCCCCAGCTCGCCGCCGGGACCCCGGTCAGCGAGGGTCTGGGCTGGCTCCTGTCCGGCGACACCCATCTCGACGAGGTGGAACGCCTGCTCGAGATCACCCTGCCCGAGGTGGACGCCGAGACGCTCGGCGGGCTGGTGGTCGAGACGACCGGTGACCTGCCCGAGCTGGGCGACCGTGTCGACATCCCCCTCCCCGACACGGACGTGTTGGAGGAGTTCTCCGCGGACCGGGTCCTCCGGACCGAGGTGCGCCGGATCGAACGACGCGTGCCGGCCGAACTGCACGTCGTGGTCGAGGAGGCCGCGCGATGAACCCCACCACCACCCTGCTCGCCGCCGAGGCCGGATCGGGCCTCATGAGCAACCCGCTCGTCGTGGTGCTCGCCACGATCGTCCTCATCGCGGCGTCCGCGTTCTTCGTCGCCGTCGAGTTCTCGCTGATCTCCGCGCGTCGCCACCGCCTCGAGGACGCGGCGGCGTCGAGCGCCTCCGCCCGGGCCGCCCTGCGCAACGCCTCCGAGCTCACGCTCCTGCTGGCGGGATCCCAACTCGGGATCACGCTGTGCGCACTGGCGCTCGGCTCCATCACCAAGCCCGCTGTCCACCACTGGCTCACCCCGGTGTTCGCCGGCTGGGGCCTGCCCTACTGGACGTCCGACGTCATCGCGTTCGTCATCGCCCTGCTCATCGTCACGTTCCTGCACCTCGTGGTGGGCGAGATGGCTCCCAAGTCGTGGTCCATCACGCACCCCGAGTACTCGGCCACGCTGTTGGCGATACCGATGCGGGGCTTCCTCTGGATCACCCGCCCGCTGCTGGTGATGCTCAACACCCTCGCCAACCGGATCCTCCACCGGATCGGGGTGGAGACCCGCGACGAGGTGGCCTCCGGGCAGGACGCCGACTCCCTGAGG
>NZ_JAALEF010000032.1:0-4203 GCF_014145245.1 Dietzia sp. B44
ACAGCGACGCGGCGACCGAGCGCATCCGGGGCCCGGCGCGCCACCCGCCCTCGAGCTTCTCGGCCCACTGCTCGGCCTGCATCTCGGCGAGCACGGCGTGCAGGGTCGAGCGACTGGCCCCGGTGGCCCGGGCGATCTCGGCGAGGGGCAACGGCGGGCCCTCGATCGACAGCGCCTCGATCACGGAGAGCACACGGTGGGTGGGTTCGTGTCGCATATCCGACAGCTTATGTCGACATGCGGACGATCTGCCCGGGATTGCCGTCTCCGAGATGTAAATCGGGCCGCTCGGGGAGCACGATGGTCTCCGAGCCGGACCGCAGACAGACCTGTCTGCGGTCTGCTGTCCGGTCACGCCGGACGAGCCCACGACATTGGAGGTCGCATGACAGCGAGGACGGCGGTGACGCTCTCGCACCTCGACGCACTCGAGGCCGAGTCCGTCCACATCTTCCGCGAGGTAGCCGCGCAGTTCGAACGCCCGGGGATGCTGTTCTCCGGCGGCAAGGACTCCGTGGTGATGTTCCACCTGGCGCGCAAGGCGTTCTGGCCCGCGCCCATGCCGTTCCCGCTCATGCACGTCGACACCGGTCACAACTTCGACGAGGTCATCGAGTACCGGGACCGGGTGGTCGAGGAGACCGGGGTCCAGCTGCTCGTGTCGTACGTCCAGGACGACATCGACGCCGGCCGCGTGGTCGAGGAGACGGGCGTCGGCACCAGCCGTAACCGACTCCAGACCGCCGCCCTGCTGCGCGGCATCCAGGAGAACCGCTTCGACGCCGTGTTCGGCGGCGCCCGCCGCGACGAGGAGAAGGCCCGCGCCAAGGAGCGCGTCTTCTCCTTCCGTGACGCGTTCGGCGCCTGGGACCCGCGCGCACAGCGCCCCGAGCTGTGGAAGCTGTACAACGGCAACCACCGCAAGGGCGAGCACATCCGGGTGTTCCCGCTGTCCAACTGGACCGAGCTGGACATCTGGCAGTACATCGAGCGGGAGGACATCGACCTGCCGCCGATCTACTACGCGCACCAGCGCGAGGTGATCGAGCGCGACGGGATGCTCCTGGCCAAGACGCGGTTCCTCGAGACCCTCCCGGGCGAGGAGGCGCGCACCGAGCTCGTCCGTTTCCGCACCGTCGGCGACGCCACCTGCACCGGGTGTGTGGAGTCCGACGCCGCCGACAACGCCGCCGTCGTGGCCGAGGTCGCGGGGACCCGCGTCACCGAGCGCGGCGCCACCCGTGCCGACGACCGGATCTCCGAGGCCGGCATGGAAGACCGCAAGAAGGAAGGCTACTTCTGATGAGCTCCGCCACCACGGCATCGTCCGCGACCAGCGGGCCGACGCTCGCCACCGCCTCGACTCTCACCCCGGAGCAGTTGAGCACCATGTCCGAGCACGCCCAGCTGCTGCGCATCGCCACCGCGGGGTCGGTCGACGACGGCAAGTCGACCCTCATCGGGCGCCTGCTCTACGACTCCAAGGGGATATTCGAGGACCAGCTCGCCTCGATCGAGGCCACCTCGGCCAAGCGCGGTGACGAGTACACCGACCTCGCGCTGCTCACCGACGGGCTGCGCTCCGAGCGCGAGCAGGGCATCACGATCGACGTGGCCTACCGCTACTTCTCGAGCCCGCGCCGCAAGTTCATCATCGCCGACACCCCGGGCCACGTGCAGTACACGCGCAACATGGTCACGGGCGCCTCGACGGCCGACGTGGCGATCATCCTGGTCGACGCCCGCAAGGGGGTGCTGGAGCAGACGCGCCGGCACGCGTTCCTCTCCGCGCTGCTGGGCATCCCGCGCCTGGTCGTGGCCGTCAACAAGATGGACCTGGTCGACTACGACGAGGCCACCTACGAGGCCATCCGCTCCGAGTTCACCGACTTCGCCGCCAAGCTCGAGGTCCACGACGTGACGTTCGTGCCGCTGTCCGCGCTCAAGGGCGACAACGTGGTCGACCGCACTGATTCGATGCCCTGGTACACGGGCCCGGCCCTGCTCGACCATCTCGAGAACGTGCACATCGCCTCGGACCGCAACCTGACCGACGTCCGGTTCCCGGTGCAGTACGTGATCCGCCCCCAGCGCGCCGACGGCCTGGACCACCGGTCCTTCGCCGGCACCGTCGCCGGGGGCATCATGAAGGTCGATGACGAGGTGGTGGTGATGCCGTCCGGTCGGCAGTCCACCATCAAGGCCATCTGGGGACCGGGCGGCGCGGAACTGGACGAGGCGGCGGCACCGGCCGCGGTGACCATCGCACTCAACGACGAGATCGACATCGTCCGCGGTGAGATGATCGCCCGACCCGGCAACCGCCCGCACCAGGGCACCGAGCTGGAGGCCATGGTCTGCTGGTTCGCCGACGACTCCACGCTCACGCCCAACAAGCGGTACGTCGTCAAGCACACCACCCGCGACACCAAGGCGATCGTCACGGGCCTGGAGTACCGGCTCGACATCAACACCCTGCACCGCGACCCCGACTCCACCGAGCTGGGGCTCAACGAGATCGGCCGCATCGGCCTGCGCACGCAGACGCCGCTGATGTACGACCCGTACCGCCGTAACCGCGACACCGGCGCGTTCATCCTCGTGGACGAGCTCACCGGCAACACCGTGGGCGCGGGCATGATCATCGGCCCCGCCACCACCGGTTCCAACGTGGTGTGGCACGCCGGCGCCGTCCAGCGCGGAGACCGCGGGCAGGGTCGCACGCTGTGGCTCACGGGCCTGTCGGGCTCGGGCAAGTCCACGGTCGCCTCCGAGGTGGAGCGGCTGCTCATCGAGTCCGGGCACCCCGCCTACATCCTCGACGGCGACAATCTGCGGCACGGCCTCAACGCCGACCTCGGGTTCTCGGCCTCCGACCGGGCGGAGAACATCCGCCGCACCGCGGAGGTGGCGGCGCTGTTCGCCGACGCCGGCGTCGTCGTCATCTGTTCCCTCATCTCCCCGATGCGCGCCGACCGCGACAAGGCGCGCAGCGTCCACGCCGCGGCCGACCTGCCCTTCACCGAGGTGTTCGTGGACACCCCGTTGGCCGAGTGCGAAGCACGTGACCCCAAGGGGCTCTACGCCAAGGCGCGGGCGGGAGAGATCCCCGAGTTCACCGGCGTGTCCGCGCCATACGAGCCGCCGCTGACCCCCGACCTGCACATCCGGCCGGAGGACGGCACCGCGGAAGAGGTGGCTCAGCGGATCGTCAGCTCGATCCTCGGGGTCTGACCCGGTGCCGGAGGCGCTCTGGACCTACGACTCGCTGGGTCTGCTGGTCGTCAGCGCGGTGATCGGCGTGGTCATAGGTCTGACGGGGATGGGCGGCGGGGCGTTGATGACGCCCGCGCTCATCCTCGTGGGGATCCCGCCCACCGCCGCCGTGGCCAACGATCTGGTGGTCAACGCGGTGAACAAGGTCATCGGGGCCGGCGTGCACTGGAAGCACGGGAAACCCAACCTGAAGATCGCGTTCTGGCTGATCCTGGGTTCGGTCCCGACGGCCTATCTGGGGGCCTGGCTGGTGCACGCGGTGGGAGCCGACGACGTCCAGGGGCTGCTGAAGAAGGCCATCGGCGGCACGCTCATCGTGGCGTCCTCCGCCTATTTCCTGCGCGCCTTCTTCGAGATGGCCGGCAAGATCCGCACGGGCAACGACCCGAACCCGCCGGTCAAACCGCTGATCACCCTGCTGGTCGGCGTGATCGGCGGGCTGATGGTGGGCATCACCTCGGTGGGTTCCGGCACGGTCATCATGATGTGCATCATGCTGCTGTACCCGACCCTGGCCGCGCTGCGGCTGGTGGGCACCGACCTCGTGCAGGCGGTCCCGCTGGTGATCGCGGCGGCGATCGGCCACGTGATGGTGACCGGCGTCGACTGGAACCTTCTGGTGCCCCTGCTGATCGGCGGGGCGATCGGGACGTACGTCGGGTCGAAGTTCGCCGGACGGGTGCCGCAGGGACTGATCCGGCGGGGCATCACCATCGTGTTGGCGGTCACCGCCTCGGCGATGCTCGGGGCCTCGCCTGCACTGATCGGCGCCATCGCGCTGGTGCTGGTGACGGTCGGGCCGCTGGTGTGGCGGGCGCTGGTGCGCAGGTATTCGGTGCACCTCGACGAGCCGCCCGCGCGCTCCCGGGCCCGCGTCTGACGACGCGCTCGCGGGCCCGCGTCTGACGGGTTCCCGGCCCACGCCGG
>NZ_JAALEF010000361.1:0-1206 GCF_014145245.1 Dietzia sp. B44
TAGTTCCAGTCGCCCTGGCCGTCGAAGGCGCCGAACTGCCGACCGGGTCCGTTCTTGACGATGAACGGGTCGCCGTTGCGCGAGTTCTCGTAGTACCAGCGTGCGTCCTCGGGGCTGACGTTGATGCAGCCGTGGGAGACGTTGCGGACGCCCTGGTCGGCGATCGACCACGGGGCGGAGTGGATGTAGATGCCGTCGTAGCTCAGGCGGACGGCGTCGTTGATGATCGAGTCGTACCCGCCGTCCTCGATCCGCAGCCCGAAGGCCTCGGAGTTCATCCGCACGTTCCGGCCGCGCTGACCCGTGTAGTAGACGCCGTTGTAGGTCTCCCAGCCGCGCATCCCGGCCGACGCCCGCATGGTGCGCACGTGCTGGCCGTTTCGCGTCACGGTGATGTGCTTGGTGCGGTCGTCGTATTCCGCGATCAGCGCGTCACCCGTGCGGAAGGCCTGCTGCCGCTTGCCGCCGGCCCAGACGGTGACCGAGGTGTTGACCGGCCAGAAGGAGTGCGGGCGCCACCGCACCTCGGAGTTGTTGACCCAGTAGAACTTGCCCGCCACCGGGGGCTCGGTACGGATGCCGAGCGTGGCCTCCGCGCGGGCGCGGTCCGCGATGGGCCGGTCGAAGAAGAACATGACCGGCTGGGCCACGCCGACGATCTCGTTCTGCGTGGGGAAGACGTTGACGTCTCCGTACTCGGGCGCGGGTCGGTCGGGACCGATCACCGGGTAGGTGAGGACCGGCATCGCCCCGACACCCGGGATGAGCGGGGTGGGCAGCGGCGCGTTCTCCAGCTGGGGGATGCCGGGCGGGCTCGGGGGCATCACGGACTGCGCGTTGGCCGCCGGGGCGAGCCCCAGGACGAGGGCGGCCGCGGCGAGGATCGAGGCGAGGACCGGGATCCGGGGCGAACGGGTCATTGCTACTCCTGGGGACGACGGAGACGAGGGGTACCTCTCAGCCTAGGCGGAGGACTCTCTTAGGGTGTCGTGCGCCATATCGATTGTGTTTCACCCCGACCCGCGGGGGTGGGCCTGGGGCCGGTCCCGTGGCCGCCTCAGTAGTTCCAGTCGCCCTGGCCGTCGAACTCGCCGAACTGCCGTCCCGGGCCGCCCACCACGATGAACGGGTCGCCGTTCCGGGTGTTGTCGTAGTACCAGGCCGCGTCCTCGGGGCTGAGGTTGATGCAGCCGTGGGAGACGTTGC
>NZ_JAALEF010000362.1:0-2886 GCF_014145245.1 Dietzia sp. B44
CGGGAGGCCATGCAGCGGCTGACCCAGGAGGGGTTGCTCGTCTCGCACCGCAACCGGGGGCTCTTCGTCCCGGACCTCTCCGCCGAGGCGGTCGAGGACATGTACCTGTTGCGCACGACCGTCGAGACCGCCGCGCTGGACCGCGTGCTCGCGCTGGGGTGGGGAGTCGACACCGCCGACGCGCTCGACGCCGCCGTCGCCGCGATGGCGTCCCTCGCCGACGAGCCACGGTCGGAGGCCATGGTCGAGGCGGACCTGGACTTCCATCACGTCCTGGTCGAGGCGGCCCGGAGCCCCCGCCTGTCGCGGGTGCACGAGACCGTCCTGGTCGAGACGAGCATGTGCCTGCACGCCATGCGCGGCACCTACTCGGACGCCGAGTCCAGGCTCGCCGAACACCGCGCGATCGCCGACGCCGTGCGGGCCGGGGACCCGGATCGGGCCAGGGAGTTGCTGGTCGACCACATGAGGGACGGGCTCGCGCGGGTCCGCGAGGGCGGCGGGGACCGGTGAGTGGCGCGATCAGCGGGAGACCGCGAGCCCGCTGCGCATCGCCCACGCCACCGCCTGCGGTCTGGTGGTCACCCCGATCTTGCGGTAGGCCTCCCGGATGTAGGTCTTGACCGTGTTGATCGACAGGTAGCAGGCCGCGGCGATCTCCTCGTTGGACCGGCCCTGGGCGATCAGCGCGAGCATCTCCGACTCCCGGGGGGTCAGGCCCACGTCGCCGGTCGGCCACAGTCCGGGGGACGTGTCCTCGCCGTCGCGGCCGAGCAGGCGCACCCGCTCACCCGCCGCGACCCGTTCCACGGCCCCGAGCAGCTCCTCGCCGGACAGTGATTTGGAGAGATACCCCGTCGCCCCCGAGGCGAAGGCCTCGTCGACAGCGCGCGGATCCGTGACGAACGAGTAGACGGCCACGGCCCCGATCGCCGGGTCGAGGGCCATGGCCGAGCACCGGGCCTGCCAGTCGACCGGGGAGGCGAAGGTATCGAACAGCACCACGTCCACGGGCACACCTGCGCGGGAGCCGGGCCCGTTCACCACGACCTCCACGCGGCCGGGGTACGCGGCCAGCAGTGCGTGCACACCGGCGATGACCAGTGTGTAGTCGTTCTCCACCGAGACCCTGACCGGCATCTGGGAACTTTAACAGTTGTGACCCGTCCCACCCCTGGGGGTGTGCCGAACTCCCTCGAGCGTGAATGAAGCTGGTTCCGACGGGGGGAGTGCCATGACGACCGCGACGAGAAGGATCGACGAACGATGGGCCTGGGCAGAGTACGGGATGTGCCAGGACGTACCGGACCTGTTCTACAACTCCGAGAACGAGTCGAGGAGCCTGCGCCGGCGCAAGGAGACGGCGGCCAAGAAGCTCTGCGCGCAGTGCCCGGTCATCCAACAGTGCCGCGCGCACGCCGTGGCCCACCGCGAGCTGTACGGCGTCTGGGGCGGGATGTCCGAGGCCGAGCGGCACCGGCTCGCCGGGCGGGTCCGCACCGGCTGACCGCCCACCGGCTGACCGACCACCGCCTTCCGCCGAACCGCCCACCGGCGGAGGGCGGCGGGCGATCAGCGCACCGGGATCGCGACGAGCTTGGTCTCCACGAACTCCTCGATCCCGGTGAGCCCGCCCTCGCGGCCGAGCCCGGACTGCTTGATGCCACCGAACGGCGCGGCCGGGTTGGAGACGATCCCGGTGTTGACGCCCACCATTCCCGCCTGCAGGCGCTCGGACATGGTCATCGCGCGGTCCAGGTTCTCGGTCATCACGTAGGAGACCAGGCCGAACTCGGTGTCGTTGGCCAGGGCCACCGCCTCGTCGTCGGAGTCGAACGGGATCAGGGCGGCCACGGGACCGAAGATCTCGGTGGACATGAGGTCGGAGTCGGCCGCCACTCCGGTCAGGACGGTGGGCGGGTAGAAGTACCCGGGTCCCTCGGTCCGCGATCCGCCGCACAGCACCTCGGCGCCGCGCTCCACGGCGTCGTCGACCAGCTCGACCACCTTCGTCACGGCCTTCTCCTCGACGAGCGGGCCCACGTCGGTGCCCTCTCGCGTGCCGTCGCCGACGGTCAGGGCGGACATCTTCTCGGTGAGGCGTCGTCCGAACTCGTCCAGTACCGACCGGTGCACGAGGATCCTGTTGGCCGAGGTGCAGGCCTCGCCCATGTTCCGCATCTTGGCTGCCATCGCGGCGCCCACGGCGGTGTCCATGTCCGCGTCCTCGCACACCACGAACGGCGCGTTCCCGCCGAGCTCCATCGACGTGCGCAGTACGCCGCGCGCGCACTGCTCGAGAAGCATGCGGCCGACAGGTGTGGATCCGGTGAAGGACAGCTTGCGGGCGATGCCGGAGTCGATCCACGGCTCCACCACACCGCCCGGGTCGGTGGTGCACACCACGTTGAGCACGCCGTCGGGAAGTCCGGCCTCGCGCAGGACGTCCACCACGTACAACGAGGTCAGGGGGGTGAGGTTGGCCGGTTTGAACACCATGGTGCAGCCGGCGGCGATGGCCGGGCCGATCTTGCGGGTGGCCATGGCCAGGGGGAAGTTCCACGGGGTGATGAGGATGCAGGGGCCGACGGGCTCGTGGGTCACCATGAGCCTGGTCTTGCCGTCAGGCGAGCGGCGGGCGTCGCCCCGGACGCGGCAGGTCTCCTCGGAGAACCAGCGGAAGAACTCGGCGCCGTACGCCACCTCCCCCTTGGCCTCGGCCAGTGGTTTTCCCATCTCCGTGGTCATGAGCAGCGCCAACTCGTCGGCGCGGTCGACTATCAGTTCGTACGCCCGGCGCAGGATCTCGGCCCGCTCACGCGCCGGCACCGCGGCCCACGAGGCCTGGGTGCGGCCCGCGCACCCGATCGCGGCGGCGGCGTCATC
>NZ_JAALEF010000363.1:0-5392 GCF_014145245.1 Dietzia sp. B44
CGGATCCTGCCGGCCCGCCCCGACGGGGCCGGCGGATGGACTCTCTCCGGCCGGGTCCGCACCGCCCACCTGGCCGACCTCGCAGGCGCTCCCGCGCTCGCCGTGGTCCCGGAGGGAGCCGGGGCCGACGACCCCGTGGAGATCGTCGACTGGATCTGACCGGCCGGCGGTCAGCGCTTGCGGTTGCGGATCTTCTCCGCGAACTCGCGGGCCTTGCGCTGGTTCTCCGGCTTGGACGCCTCACGCTTGACCACCTCGGCGGCCTTGAGCGCGACGCCGGTCCGCAGGGCATTTCTCAGGAAAGCCATAGTGCACCTCTGTTCTCGGGGGAGCGCCAGTGTAGGCACAGTATCAGCCCGCCGCGACCGGGCGGCGCAGGAGGTACACGTCCATCACCCAGCCGTGCTCCGCGCGGAGCCGCTCACGATTGCCCCGCAGCTCGCCGAGGACGTCGCCGACCCTGCCCGCGAGCAGGCACTCTCCCGCATCGCCGAGGTTGCCGCCCCACCAGATGTGCCAGTCGGCCAGGTCCTCCAGCGGCAGGTCCGCGTTGAGCATCACCACCACGTTGTCCGCTCCGCCGGCGACGACCTCCGCCAGACGCCGGCCGGTGGTCACGGTGACCGTCCCGCCGATCTCGTGCAGGACCAGCCGGTGACGCGCCGCCAACACCTGTAGAGCGGAGATGCCGGGGATCACCTCGACGGCGAAGTCGAGCCGGCCACGGGCGAGGATCCGGTCGACGATCCGCAGCGTGGAGTCGTAGAAGGCGGGGTCGCCCCATACGGGCACCGCCACGTCGCCGGGCCGGTCCGCCAGCACCCGCTCCCACGCCAGGGACCGGGCCTCGTGCCAGTCCAGGACCACGCCGCGGTACCCGACGTGGGAGGAGGTCGACCGCGACGAGCGGTCCCGCTCCGGATCGGCGACCCCCACCAGCTCGACGCCCGGCGCGTGGCGGGCGAGTAGCTGCCTACGGAGATCGACCAAGGGGTCTGAGGCCCCCTTCACCGCGGCCACGGCGTAGGCGGACTCCCGCAGGGCCGTGATCGCCTCCACCGTGATCTGGTCCGGCCCCCCGGAGCCGATCCCCACCACCCGCACCCGGCGGCGCGGGGTGCCGCCGGCCTCCCCGGCCGGGAGGCGGGACACCCGGTCAGTCACCGTGGGTGTCCTCGAGGTCGCCCTCGACGTCCAGGTAGACCTGCCGCATCCGGTCCATGATCTCGGCGTCCGGCTCGGCCCACAACCCGCGGTCGGCGGCCTCGGAGAGCCGCTCGATCATCCCGCGCAACGCCCACGGGTTGGACCGCCGCAGGAACTCCTGGTTGGTCTGGTCCAGCACGTACTCCCTGGCCAGCGTGTCGTACATCCAGTCGTGCACGACCCCTGCGGTGGCGTCGAACCCGAAGAGGTAGTCCACCGTCGCGGCCAGCTCGAAGGCCCCCTTGTAGCCGTGCCGCTGCATGGCCGCGATCCACCGGGGGTTGACCACGCGAGCCCGGAACACCCGGACCGTCTCCTCCGCGAGCGACCGGGTGCGGATGGCGTCCGGCGTGGTGGAGTCCCCCACGTAGGCGCGGGGTTCGGCGCCGGTGAGCGCTCGCACGGTCGCGATCATCCCGCCGTGGTACTGGAAGTAGTCGTCCGAGTCGGCGATGTCGTGCTCGCGGGTGTCGATGTTCTTGGCGGCCACCGCGATGCGCCGATAGTTGGTGCGCATGTCGTCCGCGGCCGGGACGCCGTCCAGGTCGCGGCCGTAGGCGAAGCCGCCCCACCGGGTGTAGACCTCGGCCAGGTCCCGGTCGTCCCGCCAGTTGCCGGCCTCGATGGTCTGCAGGATCCCGGCGCCGTACGACCCCGGCGCGGAGCCGAAGATGCGGGTGGTCGCGCGCCGGTGGTCCGAGTGCTCGGCCAGGTCCGCACGGGTGTGGGCGGCCACGTAGTTCTGCTCGGCCGGCTCGTCGAGGTCCGCCACCATCCGGACGGCGTCGTCGAGCATGGTGATGACGTGCGGGAAGGCGTCCCGGAAGAACCCCGAGATGCGGACCGTCACGTCGACCCGCGGGCGGCCGAGCTCGGCGGCCGGGACCACCTCGAGACCGTTGACCCGGCGGGAGGCCTCGTCCCACTCCGGACGGACGCCGAGCAGGGCCAGGACCTCGGCCACGTCGTCGCCCGAGGTCCGCATGGCCGAGGTGCCCCAGATCGACAGTCCCACCGAGCTCGGGTACTCACCGGTCTCCGCCACGTGGCGGTCCAGCAGTGAGTCGGCCATCGCCTGGCCGGTCTCCCAGGCCAGCCGGGACGGGATCGCCCGAGGGTCCACGGTGTAGAAGTTGCGGCCGGTCGGGAGAACGTTGACCAGGCCGCGCAGGGGCGAACCGGACGGCCCGGCGGGCACGAACCCGCCGCCCAGGGCGTGCATCACCGCATCCAGCTCGTCGACCGTGGCGGCCAGTCGCGGTACCACCTCGCGGGCGGCGAACTCCAGGACGCGGCCGACCTCGTCGCCGTCATCCAGACCCGCGGCGGTCAGGACCTGCGGCACCGCCGTGAGGTCCCACCCGCGGGCGTCCATGTCCTCGACCAGCGCCCGGGCCCGGGCCTCCACGCGGTCGACCTCCTGGGTCGGGGCGTCCTCCCCCAGCCCGAGGGCGCGACGCAGACCGGGGACGGCGCCGAACTCACCGCCCCACACCTGCGAGGCCCGCAGGATGGCGAGCACCAGGTTCACCCGCGCCTCGCCGTCCGGCGCCTGACCCAGCACGTGCAGGCCGTCGCGGATCTGGACGTCCTTGATCTCGCACAGCCACCCGTCGACGTGGAGTAGGAAGTCGTCGAACTCCTCGTCCCCGGGCTGCTGCTCCAGGCCGAGGTCCTCGTGCATGTGCGCGGACCGCATGAGGGTCCAGATCTGCGCGCGGATGGCCGGCAGCTTGGCCGGGTCCATGGACGCGATGTTGCCGTACTCGTCGAGCAGCTGCTCGAGGCGGGCGATGTCGCCGTAGGACTCGGCGCGGGCCATCGGCGGTACCAGGTGGTCGACGATCGTGGCGTGGGCGCGGCGCTTGGCCTGGGCGCCCTCCCCGGGGTCGTTGACCAGGAACGGGTAGATCAACGGCATGTCGGCGATCGCCGCGTCGGTCGCGCACGCCGCCGACAGCGCGGCGTTCTTGCCCGGCAGCCACTCCAGCGAACCGTGCTTGCCGATGTGGACCAGCGCGTGGGCACCGAAACCCCGCGCGAGCCACCGGTAGGCGGCCAGGTAGTGGTGGGAGGGCGCCAGCTCGGGATCGTGATAGATCGCCACCGGGTTCTCACCGAACCCGCGGGGCGGCTGGATCAACAGGACGACATTGCCGGCCTGGATGGTGGCCAGGACGATCTCGCCGGCGTCGTTGACGAACAGCCGGCCGGGCGCCTGCCCCCAGGCCTCGACCATCTCCGAGCGCAGCGACTCGGGCAGATCCGCCGTCCACGTGAGGTAGTCGTCGGTGGAGATCCGCTCGTGACTGTCGGTGAGCTGGGCGTTCGTCAGCCACTCCTCGTCCTGTCCGCCCGCGGCGATCAGGGCGTGGATCAGGGCGTCCCCGGCGGCGGTGTCGTCGGCGTAGGTGCTGTCGGTGCCACTGTGGGCGACGTCGAGGAACCGGGCGACCGGCCCGTCCGCCGGTCCCAGGTCGTAGCCCTCGTCGCGCATGCGGCGCAGCAGGCGGATGGTCGAGACGGGGGTGTCCAGCCCGACCGCGTTGCCGATCCGGGAGTGTTTGGTCGGGTAGGCCGAGAGCACCAGGGCGATCCGGCGGTCGGCCGCGGGCACATGACGCAACCGCGCGTGCGAGACCGCGATCCCCGCGACGCGGGCGCAGCGTTCGGGGTCGGCGACGTAGCGGGGCAGCCCGTCGGCGTCGATCTCCTTGAAGGAGAACGGCGCGGTGATGATCCGGCCATCGAACTCGGGGATCGCGATCTGGTTGGCCGAGTCCAACGGGTTGACGCCGTCGTCGGAGGCCTCCCAGTCCTCCCGACTCCACGTCAGGCACAGTCCCTGCAGGACCGGGATGTCGAGCGTGGCGATCCGTTCGACGTCCCACGTCTCGTCCTCGCCGCCCGCGCTCACCGCGCCCGGCGTGGTCCCGCCGGCGGCCAGGACCGTGACGATCAGCGCGTCGAGCGTCCCGAGTGCGTCGAACAGCTCGTCGGGCGCCGATCGCAGGGACCCGGCGAACACGGGCACGCCGACGGCCTGCCCGGTGGCGTCGATGGCGTCGGCGAGCGAATGGGCGAACCCGGAGTTCCCGCTCACCTCGTGCGCCCGGTAGTAGAGCACGCCTACGCGGGGGACGCCCCGCGACTGGTCGGCTACGACCGGGGAGGCCACAGGGTCCGGCCGCGGCGGCATCCCCCACACCGGGACGCTCTCCGGGGGCGCGAACCCGGTCCCGGTGAGCAGCACGGTGTCCGACAGGAAGGCGTGGAGCTGGGCGAGGTTCCGCTCGCCGCCCTCGGCCAGGTAGCGGTGGGCCTCGGCCGCGATGCCGATCGGGACGGTGGAGAGCTCCATCAGGTCGGCGTCCGGGGCCTGCTCGCCTCCCAGGACGACCACCGGCCGCCCCGAGGCCATGACCGCGGCGAACCCGGGCTCCCACGACCGCCGCGACCCGAGGATCCGGACCACCACCAGGTCGGCGCCGTCGAGCAGACCGGGCAGATCCGCCTCGACGTCCAGGCGGGACGGGTTGCCGAGCGTCCAGTCCGCCCCGGAGGCCCGCGCGGAGAGCAGGTCCGTGTCGGAGGTGGACAGCAGGGTGATGCGCGGTGGCTGGCTCGAGTGCCGAGGCGGTGCCGTGTCCTCCGGTGATGCCGTGTTCTCCGGCGATGCCGCGTCATCTGATGGTGCCGAGGCGTCCTCAGGGGACGCCGAACGCCGGTCATGGCGCATGTTCTTCTCCAAACCCTCGTGGAACATGACGCCGTGGCCGGTCTCCTGGCTTTCGCATCGACGCCGCGCGACCGACCTTCCCGGGCCTGGGCCCAGTGGTCTCCGCCCCGCTCTGGGACGGACGAGGGTGCGCAACTTACGCGACTACAGTGGCGAGGGCCGCGCCGGCTTTTCCTCCGGCTTCCCGAGCACCACGGCACCGGCGAGCCTATCCGGCGCCGGACCCCCGCGGATGTCCGGCCGTCGGCTCCCCGCTCCCCGCGAGCCACCTCTGGCTGCCACACTGTGCCCCGTGAGAGCTTCCGGACCGACCCGCCGCACCCGCACCGACCTGTGCCCCGGTGTGCTGCGCCCGTGGCCCGCCGAGGACGGCGCCCTGGTCCGGCTACGAGTACCCGGAGGGCGCGTGTCACCGGAGGCCCTCGCCGCGCTGCACAGGGTCGCAGC
>NZ_JAALEF010000364.1:0-1283 GCF_014145245.1 Dietzia sp. B44
TCCCCATGTACCCGGTCCTCCTGGCGACGTTGGGCGTGGCGTCCGCGGTGACCGGGGACTGGGGCGCCCTGGGGCGCGCCGCCGCCGCGGCGCTCGCCCTGCTGGCCTTCTACTTCACCCTGGCGTTCATCAACCCCTCGGGACTCGGGCTGGGCGACGTCAAACTCGCCGGCGTGCTCGGCCTCTTCCTGGGCTGGCTCGGGTGGTACTACGTCTTGGTCGGGACTCTGGCCGCGTTCGCGCTCAACGCCGTGGTGGCGTTGGTGCTACTCCTCAGCCGTAGAGCCGACCGTCACACCGGCATCGCATTCGGGCCCGCGATGATCGCCGGAGCGGCGGCGGCCGCGTGGCTCTCGGTCGGCGGCTAGTCCGCGATCGCCTCCAGCGGGTCGGTCTTGGCGGCCCGGTGCGCCGGCCACAGCGAGGCCAACACCCCCACGAACGCCGAGGCCACCAGGACGATCCCGATGGTCTCCCACGGGATGGTGGTCTCGCTCAGCCCACTGTCCGCCAGCACGGAGACGAACGCCCAGCCCAGATAGACTCCGACCGCCGCGCCGACCAGTGCCCCGAACACCGCGATCTGCGTGGACTCGAGGTTGATCACCCGCCGGACCTGGGACCGCTGCATGCCCACGGCCCGCAGCATGCCGATCTCCGTGCGCCGCTCGATCACCGACAACGCCAGGGTGTTGACGATCCCCAGCACCGCGATCACCAGAGCCAGGCCGAGCAGGGCGTAGATGATCGTCAGCAACTGGTCGATCCCGCCCGACTGGACGTCGATGTACTGCTGCTTGCTCTGCACGGTGGCGATCGGGATGTCGGAGAGCTCCTCGGTGACGGCGGCCAGCACCTGGTCGGGTGAGGTGCCCTCGGCGGCCTTGGCCAGCACGATCGCGGTCGAGCGGAGGTTCTCCGGAACCAGCCGTTCGTAGACGTCGATACCGGTGTAGAAGGGTCCGAGGATCTGGGCGTCGTCGTAGACACCGGTCACCCGGAGGGTGGACTCACTGCCGTCCGGGCCGACGAGCGGAACCCGGGTGCCCATCGACCAGCCGTTGTCGCGCGCGACCTCCCGGGACACCACGAGGGAATCGGCCTCCGGCTCGAGTGAGCCGTCGAGGACGGTGGCCTCGAGCAGCTCCCCGACCGGCCCGCCGGCGGCCGCGAGCGCCTGGGGCTCGCCCCCGAGCTGGCCGAAACCGAACGCCAACCAGGCCACGTCCCCGACGCCGTCGACGCCCGCGATCTGGTCCTCGATCCCGCCGGCCAGCGGGGTC
>NZ_JAALEF010000365.1:0-2631 GCF_014145245.1 Dietzia sp. B44
GGCACCAGGTCGTCGGGGCCGGCCACCAGCTCGTCGACGAGCCCGAGCTCGTGGGCCCTGCCCGGACGCAGGCGCCTGCCCTCGAGCAGCACCTCCGTCAGGGCCGTGGCCACACCGAGCATGCGCACGGTGCGGACGATCCCGCCGCCACCGGGCAGCAGACCGAGGCTCACCTCGGGTAGGCCCAGCTGGATCGCGGGCGAGTCCACCACGATCCGGTGGTGGGTGGCCAGCGCGATCTCGAGACCGCCGCCGAGCGCGGCACCCGCGATGGCGGCCACGACGGGCTTACCCAGGGTCTCCAGTCGCCGCAGTGGCGCCTTGGCCCGCTCGACGGTGGCCACGGCCAGGTCCGCCCCGTCAGCGGGGATCGACAGGATGTCGCCCAGGTCGCCGCCGGCGAAGAAGGTCTTCTTGGCGGAGGTCAGGATCACGCCGGTGATCTCGTCGACCTCGGAGGCGAGCCTGTCGACGGCCGCCTCCATGGACGCCAGGTAGTCGGCGTTCATGGTGTTGGCGCTCTGACCCGGATCGTCCATGGTGAGGACGACGACGCCGTCGGCGTCGCGCTCGTAGGTGATGGTGTTGGTGAATTCGCTGCTCATTGGGGTTTTTCTCGTCCTTGTCAAGGCTGGCGGCCGGGTCGTCTACAGGCGTTCGATGATGGTGGCGATGCCCATGCCGGCACCCACGCACAGGGTCGCGAGGGCGTAGCGGGCGTCGCGGCGTTCCAGCTCGTCCAGGGCGGTGCCGAGGATCATCGCGCCGGTCGCGCCGAGGGGGTGCCCCATGGCGATCGCGCCGCCGTTGACGTTGATCTTCTCCATGGGGACCCCGAGGTCCTTGGCGAATTTCATCGGCACGGCGGCGAACGCCTCGTTGACCTCGAACAGGTCGATGTCGTCGATCGTCAGGCCGGCTTTGGCGAGGGCCTTGCGGGCGGCCGGGGTGGGGCCGGTGAGCATGATCGTGGGCTCCGAACCGATGACGGCGGCCGAGACGATCCTGGCGCGCGGCGCGAGGCCGTTGCGCTCGCCGGCCTCGGCGTTGCCGATGAGCATCGCGGTGGCACCGTCGACGATCCCGGAGGAGTTCCCGGCGTGATGGACGTGGTCGATGCGCTCGACCGAGTGGTACTTCTGCAGCGCCACGGCGTCGAAACCGGCCTGCTCACCGAGCGCCGCGAACGACGGCCGGAGTGACGCGAGATCGTCGGCGGTGGTGCCCCGCCGGATGTGCTCGTCATGGTCGAGCACGACCAGACCGGCGGAGTCGACCACCGGGATGACCGAGCCCGCGAAGCGGCCCTCGTCCCAGGCGGCGGAGGCGAGCTCCTGCGACCGCGCGGCGAACTCGTCGACGTCCCCGCGGGAGAAGCCCTCGATCGTGGCGATGAGGTCCGCGCCGATCCCCTGCGGGACGAACAAGGTGGAGTAGTTGACCCGGGGGTTCTGCGCCCAGGCGCCGCCGTCGGAGCCCATCGGGACCCGCGACATCGACTCCACGCCACCGGCGACGACGAGGTCCTCCCACCCCGCGCGGACCTTCTGCGCGGCCAGGTTCACGGCCTCGAGCCCGGAGGCACAGAAGCGGTTCTGCTGCACCCCGGCCACCGTCTCGGGCAGTCCGGCGGCGAGGGCCGCGATGCGGGGCAACACCGCGCCCTGCTCACCGACCGGACCGACGATGCCCATGACGACGTCCTCGATCTGTGCGGGATCGAGACTGCTGTTGCGCTCGACCAGCGAACGCAGCACGCCGACGGCGAGGTCGATCGGGGCGACGCTGTACAGCGAACCGCTGGACTTGCCCTTACCGCGTGGCGTGCGCACCGCGTCGTAGATGTAGGCCTCGGGCACTGACATGGGTGGGTTGTCCCTTCCGTCCCGAGCCGGTCTGCGACGACGCACTCGAGACACTCACATGGATTCGATCACATATATCTGTGAATTCGGGTTTACTATGGCCACTGTATCCGCTGTTGTCAAGATCACACCCCGATCCGCCCTCACGAGATCCGAGAGGTCATGACGTCGTCACCACCACTGCCCACGAGGTTCCCGGACGCCCCTCCACCGGGGTCCCGACGTGCGGAGATCGCGCTGGCCGCGGCCGAGGAGTTCACTCGACGCGGATACCACGCGACCCGTGTGGAGCACATCGCGGATCGACTCGCGGTGACCCCCGGTGCGCTGTACCGGTACGTCCCGGGCAAGTACGCGATGTTCCGAGACGCGGTCGCCACGCTCGTCGGGGAACTCGACGCCGCCACGTCCGGTTCCGATGACCTCGACCACCTGGTCGACTCGGTCACCCGGGCGACACTGACCCACCGCTCCCGCGCCGCGCTGTACCGCTGGCAGATCCGGTATCTCACGCCGGAGGACCGGGCGGCGGTCGTGGCGGCCGACATCCGGATCCGCCAGCGATTCTCCGACGCGATCCGCGGACACGGCGCTGTCGCCCGGACCGGGACCCGGGGCGCGGCCGGCGCCATCCTCGCCTGCATCGCCTCGCTCGGCCATCACCGCATCGAGGTCACCGAAGCGGGCGCGGTGGCGCTGATGCAGTCGATCGCGGCGGACCTGGCCGGATCCACCCCGGGCGTCAGGTCGACGCCGACTCCGCGAG
>NZ_JAALEF010000366.1:0-3657 GCF_014145245.1 Dietzia sp. B44
TCCGCCACTCCCTACGGCCCGCTCCACCTGCTCCTCATGAGGATCGTGGTGGCCGTGTCCGGCGGGCACCCCGCGGTGGGGATCGTCGTCCTGCGCGTGGCGGTGTTGGTGGCACTGGCCGCACTGACCGTGGTGCTGGTGACGGCGGCCCGCCGGACCGGGGTGGACGCGGGGGCCGCGGTCTGGCTGGCGTGCGCGTCGCCGCTGTCGGTGATCCATCTGGCGGGCGGGCTGCACAACGAGATCTTCCCGCTCGTCGCCTGCCTCGGGGCGGTCGTCCTGGCCCTCGACGGTCGCCGGGCGTGGGCGGGCGCGGCGATCGGGATCGCGGTGGCGTTCAAGGCCACCGCGGTGATCGTCGCCCCGTTCCTGCTGTGGATCGCGCTGACCCGGCGGCGCGAGGACCCCTCGGTCACCAGACCGGTGGTCCGGGCCCTCGGGGACACGGCACTGGCCGCCGCCATCGCGGTGGCCGTCCTCGGGCTGGCCACCGTCGCCTCCGGTACCGGGATCGGGTGGTTCGACGCGATCGCCGTGTCCGACAGGGTGATCAACTACCTCAGCGCACCGACCGCGGCAGCGCACCTGTTCCACGCGGTCACCGACTCACCCGGGTTCGAGGACGTGCTCGCGGTGTCCCGGCAGGTCGGGCGGGTGGTCCTCGCCGTGGTCCTGGTGGCCGTGTGGTGGCGTCATCGCCGGGACCGGATGACGGCGCTCCGCGGCATCATGCTGGCGTTGCTGGCCTTCGTCGTGCTCAACTCGCTGGCCTGGCCCTGGTACTACGTCTGGGTGGCCGCGTTCTGGATGCTGGCGAGGCCGGGGCCCCGGGCCACCACGGCAGCGGTCGGGATGACCGTGTTCCTGGTGATGGCGATAGGGCCGAACGGATCGACCAGCCTCTACAGCCCCGTGCTCTCCGGGATCGCGGTGCTCGCCTCACTGGCGGTGGCCTGGTGGTGGTGGCGGGCCACCGGAAGGGTCAGAACGCCATCGCCTGAGCGCGCCGGATGACCTCCCGCGCGCGATGACCGTGGAGCGCGTCCGCGGGGCGACCCGGCAGGCTGTCGTCCTCCGTGAAGAGCCACCGCAGGATCTCCTCGTCGCGGTAACCCCCGTCACGGAGAACCGAGACGAGTCCGGGCAGGAAACGCGCCACCTCGTCGTCGTCGTCCAGGAACACCGCGGGGACCACCACCACCCCGGCACGTCGGACGGCGATCAACCCCCCCTCACGGAGGAGGTCGTGCACACGGGTGACCGGGATGCCCAGTCGCCGCGACACCTCGGGCAGATTGATCGTCTCGACGTCCCCGGGCAGGACGTCATCGCAGTGCGGAACGGTACTCACGGCCACCACGTTAGTCCCAGCGGGGCCCGGCGGTCACCACCGCGGGGCGCACGGCACGGTTGCATACCGAGATCGGGACGCCGACGGGCAGAGCCGACGGGCAGAATGGACTCCATGACCACTCACGACGGGCAGCTACCAGGGCCGGGCACCGTGCTCGACGGGCGCTACCGGCTCGACGCCGTGATCGCACGCGGCGGGATGTCGATCGTGCACCTCGCCACCGACGAGCGGTTGGACCGCCACGTCGCCGTCAAGCTGTTGGACCCCGCCCTCGCCGGCGATCGCGCCTTCGTCGACCGGTTCACCCTCGAGGCGCGCTCGGTCGCGCGGCTCTCCGACCCCGGCATCGTCCAGGTCTTCGACCAGGGGGTCGAGGGGGACACAGCCTTCCTCGTGATGGAGTTGGTCCCGGGCGGCACGCTGCGCGAACTACTGGACGAGCGCGGACCCATGCCCCCGTACGCCGCCGCCGCCGTGCTCCGCCCCCTCCTCGGCGCACTCCGCGAGGCCCACGAGGCCGGGCTGGTCCACCGCGACATCAAGCCAGAGAACGTCCTCATCTCCACCACCGGGGCGGTCAAACTCGCCGACTTCGGTCTCGTCCGTGCGGTGGCCGAGTCGAGGGCGACCTCGCGGAGCGTGGTGATGGGCACCGCCGCCTACCTCTCCCCCGAGCAGATCTCCGGCGCCGACACCGACGGGCGCTCCGACCTGTACTCCCTGGGGGTGCTCGCCTACGAGATGCTCACCGGCGAGCCCCCGTTCAACGGGGACAACTCGATCGCCGTGGCCTACCGGCGCCTGGACACCGACGTCCCGGCGCCCTCCGACCAGTCCGATTCCGTGGCGGAGGACCTCGACCACCTGATCCTCCGGGCGACCCGACGCAGCCGCGAGGACCGCTACCAGGATGCCGGGGAGATGCTCGACGACCTGGACCGGGCGGCCGAGATCGGACGCTTCCCCACCTATGTCGTCCCGGCGCCCCACCAGTCGTCCTGGTCCCGGGCCCGCGCCGCCGCGGCGCGATCGGCGCCCGGCGGTGCCACGGAGTTCGACGCCGCCGATCGCGAGAGCGGCGAGGCGCTCGGCCACGGTGACGGCCCCGTCCCCACACGGATGCACACGAGGGTGGGACTCGACGCGGTCCCGCCGCCCCCCGTCGCCGAGGAGTCCTACGCCCGAGGGGAGGTGGAACCGGTCTCGGACCGGGCGCCCGTCCGCCCTCGACGCAGGCTCGGTCTGCTGTGGCTGGTGGTCGTGCTGGCGGTCGCCATCGCCCTGGCCGTCGCCGGATGGTGGCTCGGGTCCGGCCGTTTCGTCACCGTCCCCGCGGTCCAGGGCATGTCGGTGGGCCAGGCGACCGAGGCCGTGAACGAGGTGGGGTTGTCCGCCTCCACCCGCGACGCGTTCAGTAACGACGTCCCCCGGGCGGGACTGGTCGGGACCTACCCCGAGGCCGGGGCCCGGGTGCCCCGGGGCGAGACGGTCGCGGTCCTGGTCTCCGTGGGCCGCCCGGTCGTGCCCGAGGTGGGTGCCGGACGCGACGTCGACACCGTCTCCGCACTCCTGCGGGAGAACTCGCTCGAACCGGTCCGTGGCGGGACCGAGCACTCCGACTCGGTCCCGGTCGGTCAGGTGGTGGCCCTGGAACCGCGGCCCGGGACGACCGTCGACGTGGGGACCAGGGTGTCGATGGTGACGAGTTCGGGGCCCGCGCCGGTGAGGGTCCCCGATGTGGCGGGCCTCGAGGAGGAGCAGGCACGGGCCGCGCTGGAGGGATCCGGGCTCACCGTCTCGCAGGTCAGACGGGTCTACGACGACGATGTGGACGGCGGGCTGGCCGTGGGCACCGACCCGGACACCGGATCGGACGTCGCCCGGGGAGACGGGGTGACGCTGCTGGTCTCCAACGCCCTCACCGTCCCCGACATCAGGGACGTGCCGCTGGACGAGGCGACGGACGTGCTCAGCAGGGCCGGGTTCACCATCGTCCGCGAGGCACCCGTGACCGACCGCCGGATCTCCGATGGCCGGGTGGTCAGCACCGACCCGCCCGCCGGCCGGCGACTCGACCCCGCGAACGCCGTGCTGCGGGTCGTCCCGTCGAACGCGGTGACCGTCCCCGTGGTCCTGGGGGCCCGGGCCTCGGACGCCCAGCAGACTCTCCGGGACGCGGGGCTCAACCCCACCATCGACACGGGTTCACCGGGCGGGATCGTCTACGGCCAGAACCCCCTGCCCGGGCGGGTCGTGGCACGGGGCAGCGGGGTCGAGATCGACGCACTGGGCTGACGTCGACC
>NZ_JAALEF010000367.1:0-2679 GCF_014145245.1 Dietzia sp. B44
CGCGACGCGCGGCCAGGCCCCTCGCCCTGACCGCCTCGCTCGTCGTGCTGGGCGTGGCGGTCGCGCTCGCGGTGGGGTTCGACCCCGGCGGCCAGACCCACCAGTTCGTCGAATCCCGCCCGTGGATCCCCGCCTTCGGCGCCTCCTACACGCTCGGGCTCGACGGGATCGCGCTGGTCCTGGTCCTGCTCACGGCCGCCCTCATGCCGCTGCTCCTGCTGGCCGGGTGGCACGACGTCGCCGCGTCCGACAGTCGCCGCGCGCAGGCGTATCCGGCGCTGATGCTGGCCACGCAGGGGTTGGCGTTGGTGGCGTTCACCAGCCTGGACGTGCTGCTGTTCTACGTCGCGTTCGAGGCGATGCTCATCCCGCTGTACTTCCTCATCGGCGGATTCGGCCGCAGCGATTCCAGCGGAGCCGACCGGGCGGCGGCGGCCGTGCGGTTCCTCATCTACAACCTCCTCGGTGGGCTGGTCATGCTCGTCGCGGTGATCGGGCTGTACGTGCTCACCGCTCGCGCGGGGCTGGGGGCTGCCGGCACAGACGGCGCGATCGGGGCGGGGACGTTCGACTACCGCCTCATCACCGCGGCCGTGGCGGACGGCCGACTCGAGATCACGCCCGGCGTGGCGCTGCTGATGTTCGCGGCCTTCACCCTGGCCTTTGCGATCAAGGCGCCGCTGTGGCCGTTCCACACCTGGCTGCCCGGTGCTGCCGTGGCCGCGACCCCCGCCTCCGCGGTGCTGATGATGGCGGTCGTGGACAAGGTCGGCACGTTCGCGATGCTGCGCTACAGCCTGCCGCTGTTCCCGGACGCGGCCGCCACGGCGGCGCCGGTGCTCATCATGCTGGCGGTGATCAGCATCGTCTACGGCGGCGTGATGGCCATCGCCCAGACCGACCTGCTCCGGTTGATCGCCTACGCCTCCATCTCCCACTTCGGGTTCATCGTCCTGGGCATCTTCGCCAGGACGGAGCAGTCCGCGGCCGGATCGGCGCTCTACATGGTCAACCACGGCGTCGCCACGGCCGCGTTGTTCCTCGTGGCCGGGTTCCTCGTCCACCGGCACCGCATCCGGGAGATCGGCTACTACGGCGGTGTCCAGCAGGTCGCGCCCGTGATGGCCGGGACGTTCCTCATCGCCGGCCTGGCCACGCTCTCGCTGCCCGGGTTGGCCCCGTTCGTCAGCGAGTTCCTGGTGTTCATCGGGACCTTCGGCCCGTACCCGGTGGCCGCCGTGCTCGCCACGAGCACGTTCGTCCTGGCGGCGGTCTACATCCTGTGGACCTACCAGCGGGTGATGGGTGGACCCCCGGCTCCCGGGCTCGCGCGGACACCGGATCTCGACGCCCGGGAACTCGTGGTGGTGATCCCGCTGGTGGTGGCGCTGATCGTGCTGGGCTTCTACCCGCAGCCCGCGTTGGACGTGATCGAACCGGCGGTCGCCCACACCGTCGCGCTGGTGGGAGGAACCCGATGACCCCTGACATCGCGTACGGATCGCTCGCGCCGCTGCTCGTGGTGTTCGGCGCGGGGATCGTCAGCGTACTGGTGGAGGCGTTCGTCCCCGCGCGGCGCCGCTATGGCACACAGATGGCCGTCTACCTGGGCGGTCTCGCCGCCGCGCTCATCTCGGTGGTCCTCCTGGCCGGGACCCGGATCGTCACGGCCGAGGGGGCGGTCGCGGTCGACGGCCCGGCGCTGTTCCTGCAGGGCCTGACCGTGGTCGTGGCCCTCGGCGCCGGCCTGCTGATCGGCGAACGCACCGTGATCCCGTCGGCCTCCCGCAGAAAGGTGCTCGCGGGCTTCGCGCCCCAGGCCGCCGTGGCCCCCGGCGGCTCGGGCGAACGCGAGGCCGAGCGCGCCGGGTTCACCCAGACGGAGATCTTCCCGCTCGCGCTGTTCGCCACGGGCGGCCTCATGCTGTTCCCCGCGGCGAACGACCTGATCACGCTGTTCATCGCGTTGGAGGTGCTCTCCCTGCCGCTGTACGTGCTGTGCGGGATGGCCCGGCGCCGACGGCTGCTCTCGCAGGAGGCCGCGGTCAAGTACTTCCTCCTGGGCGCGTTCTCCTCGGCGTTCTTCGTCTACGGCGTCGCGCTGGTGTACGGCTACGCCGGGACCGTAGACTACCGGGGGATCGCCGACGTCGTGGAGGCCGAGGGCGCCAGCTCGCTGATCCTCATCGGCGTGGCCATGATGTCGGTGGGCCTGCTGTTCAAGGTCGGCGCCGTGCCGTTCCACACCTGGACGCCCGACGTCTACCAGGGCGCGCCCACCGCGATCACCGCGTTCATGGCCGCCGGCACCAAGGTCGCCGCGTTCGGCGCGATCCTGCGCTTCTTCCACACCGCGGTGCCCGGGCTCGAGGCGGACTGGGCGCCCGTGCTGTGGGTGATCGCGGCGCTGACGATGATCGTCGGGACGATCGTGGGCGTCGCGCAGAACGACGTCAAGCGGCTACTGGCCTACTCCTCCATCGCCCACGCCGGGTTCCTGCTCACCGGGGTGATCGCGGTCCAGGCCGCCGGGGCGACGGCGATGCTGTTCTACCTCGCGGCGTACGCCGTCAGCACGGTGGGCGTGTTCGCGGTGGCCGGGCTGGTCCGCGACGCCGACGGTGCCGAGATCAGCGACCTGCGGGCCTGGGCCGGGCTCGGTCGGCGTCAGCCGCTGGT
>NZ_JAALEF010000368.1:0-2854 GCF_014145245.1 Dietzia sp. B44
ACAGGGCGAGGGCGTCGGCCAGGAACTCGCGCTCACGGCGCCGTCGACCGTCGTCCGGCCCGTCCGACATCGTCACGCCCGTGCGTCCGCCGCCCCCGCGCGCAGGGTCTCGATCATGGCGTCGGGGTCGGGCGCGCCGTAGACGGCGGATCCGGCGACGAAGACGTCGCAGCCCGCGGAGGCGGCGTCCCCGATCGTGCGCGAGTCGATGCCGCCGTCGATCTGGATCAGCACGTCGAGCCCGCGCCGGTCGATCTCCGCGCGCAGCGTTCGGACCTTGTCGAGGACCTCCGGCATGAACGACTGGCCACCGAACCCGGGCTCGACGCTCATCACCAGGACCAGGTCGACGTGCTCGAGCAGGTCGAGGTACGGCTCCACGGCCGTGCCCGGCTTGATGGAGATGCCGGCCCGGCAGCCGCGCGAGTGCAGCAGGTCCGCGACGGCCTTCGGATCGTCGGTGGCCTCGACGTGGAAGGTGATGCTGGCCGCACCCGCGTCGACGTAGTCGCCCACCCACCGTGCCGGGTCCTCGATCATCAGGTGGCAGTCCATCGGCTTGTCGGTGACCTCGCCGACCGCCTTCGCGACCGGGGCGCCGAAGGACAGGTTGGGGACGAAGTGGCCGTCCATCACGTCGACGTGGATCCAGTCCGCGGCGGGGATCCGCTCGATCTCCCTGTCCAGGCGGGCGAAGTCGGCGGACAGGATCGACGGCGCGATGAGCGGCTGGTACGACATGCCGCCCAGTCTAGGCGGGCGGGCGCGAGCGGACTTCCCAGGGCGTGGACCGCGATCAGGCGCCCGGACCCGCCAGCGAGAGACAGAACTCGAGTTGGTCGGCCACGATCTGCTCGAAGTACGGGTCGACGTAGGGGTCGAAGTGCTCGCACGGGTACTCCAGATACCTGCCACGCGGCATCCGCTGAGCGGCCCGGCGCGCGGTCGCCGCGGGAGTGATGGCGTCCCGGGTGGCGATCTGCACCAGGACGGGGCACGCGATCCGTCTCGCGTGCCGGATCGGAGAATAGAAGCCGATCCGCACCAGGATCCGGGCTGCGACGTACTCGGGGAAGTCGCCGCGCTCCAGTCCGGAGTCCGCCGCCAGGCGGTCGACCGCGGGGTCGGCGTCCGGGCTCGTCATGGCACCGGCCTCCCCCGGCTTACCGACCAGCGGGACGTACCGGGGCTCCCCACGCCGGGCCGCGCGCCAGAGGTCGCCGATGATCGCGGGGGTGAGCCTGACCGCCGAGCGCAGCGGCGTCGCCCGGACCGCGGCCGGCCCGCTGACGTGCGGAACCTGCGCGACGACCCCCGCGAGTCGCTCCCCTGTTCCGGCGAGCGTGAGGACGTGGCCGCCCGAGAACGACGTGCCCCACGCGATGACACGGTCCGGGTCGACGCCGGTCAGTGACCGGGTGAAGGCGAGCGCGGACCGCCAGTCGTCGAGCTGACGGCCGATGTCGAGGAGCTGGCGGGGCTGCCCGTCGCTGGCGCCGAAGTGCCGGTAGTCGAAGACCACGACGACGAAGCCGGCGTCGCGGAAACGCTCGGCGTACGCGGGCAGTCGGAGATCGCGGATACACCCGAGGCCGTGCGCCATGACGATGGCCGGTGCGGTTGTCCCGCCGGGGTCCGACGAGGTCTCCGGGCGGTACACCCACGCCGCGCACCCGGTCCCGCCGGAGAGGAAGGTCGCGTCGACCCGGCCCTGGTCCGCGTCTGCTGACGGCATCGACTGTCAGTCCTCTCGTGTCAGCGGTGTGGGGTCTGAGGCGACCCTGCGCAGCCCCGCCATGAACATCGCGTCGGTGCCGTGGCGGTGCGGCCAGAGCTGCACCCACGGTCCGTCTCCGAGGCCCTCGGTGGCGGCCCCGTCGATCCCCTCGAGGATCTCGCGTACGTCGAGGAGTTCGACATCGTCGCGCCTGTTCGCCTCACGGATCATAGACACCGTCTCGGACAGGTGGGGGGAACACGTCGCGTAGAGCACCACGCCCCCGGGCCGCACGAGACGCAGTGCGGATTCCAGCAGCTCCCGCTGGAGCACCACCAGTCCCGGGATGTCGGCGGCGGTCTTTCGCCACCGGGCCTCGGGACGACGCCTCAGGGCGCCGAGACCCGAACACGGTGCGTCGAGGAGGACTCGATCGAACCCCGGTTCCAGACCGGGATCCCGGCCGTCCGCGGTGAGGACGGTCACCGGAAGGTCCCGGGTGGCCTCCCGCACGAGATCGGCGCGGTGTTCGGAGACCTCCACACCGGTCACCGTCGCGCCCTCGATCTCCGCCAACGCGCCCAGCATGACGGCCTTGCCACCGGGTCCGGCGCACAGATCCAACCACCGGCCGCCGTCCTCGCCGACGAGCGGTGCACGGGACGCGGCGATCGCGACGACCTGACTGCCCTCGTCCTGCACCGTGGCGAGCCGGTCGCGCACCGCCTCGAGGGTCCCGGGGTCACCCGAGTCGAGGTGGACCGCGTACGGCGACACGACGCCCTCGGTGCCGCCGGTCACCAGCGCGAGTTCCTCCGCCGAGATGGCGCCGGGCAGTGCCGCCAGGTGCACCTTGGGGCGCGCGTCATCGGCGGCCAGCAGCTCGGGCAGCTCCGCTGCGTCCGCCCCCAGGGATTCGGCGAACGCACGGGCGATCCACTCCGGGTGCGCGGTGCCCACCGCCAGCCGGGCGACGGGGTCCGTCACGTCCTTCCGGAGCACTGCGACCCAGCCGTCCAGGTCCTGTGCGGAGACCTTGCGCAGCACCGCGTTGACGAACGCCCCGGCCCTGCCCAGCCCCTGCGTCCGCGCCGCCTCCACACTGGTGTCGACGGCCGCGTGCGCCCCGATCCGGGA